>JAIOIE010000006.1:300000-501380 GCA_019912665.1 Deltaproteobacteria bacterium | reverse complement strand
GACGCCATGCCGGGCAAGCAGATGGCCATCGACGCGGACCTGAACGCCGGACTCATAGGCGACGAGGAGGCGAGGAGGCGGAGGAAAGAGGTCTCCCAGGAGTCGGATTTCTACGGGGCCATGGACGGCGCAAGCAAGTTCGTAAGGGGAGACGCGGTCGCTGGCATCCTCATAACCATAATAAACATCGCGGGCGGCCTGGTCATCGGGGTGCTTCAACAGGGGCTCCCGGTCGGCGAGGCGGCCATGACCTACACGCTCCTCACGGTCGGCGACGGCCTGGTCACCCAGATACCGGCCCTCATCATATCCACGGCCGCCGGCATCGTCGTCACTAACGTAAGCTCGGAGTCCGGCCTGAGCGACTCTATCGGCAGGCAGTTCCTCCTGAGCCCCAAGCCGCTCTTCATAGCAGCCTCCATACTCTTCGTCTTCGGCCTGGTCCCAGGCCTTCCGCACATAGCCTTCCTTACGCTTTCGGCGATAACCGGCGCTATCGGCTACCTGGTCTACAAATCGGCGGAGGAGAAGAAGGCGGAAGAGACCGAGAGGAAAGCGGCCGAGAGCAAGCCTGCGGCGAAAGAGGCAACCGACGAGGTGCCGCTCATAGACACTCTTAGCCTCGAAGTCGGCTACAGGCTCATCCCGCTCGTCGATTCGAGCGAGGGCGGCGAGCTCCTGGAGAGGATAAAGGCCATCAGAAGGCAGTTCGCCGAGGACATGGGCATAATGGTGCCTCCGGTGCACATAAAAGACAATCTGCAGCTTAAGCCCTCCGAGTACGTGTTCCTCGTAAAAGGCGTGGAGGTGGCGAAAGGCGAGCTCCTGGCCGGGCATTCTCTCGCCATAGACCCGGGGAACGCGCAGCCCGGCCTCGAGGGCGTCGCAACTACCGACCCCGCCTTCGGCCTGCCTTCGATCTGGGTCCCTGACGCCCAGGTCGAGAGGGCGCAGCTCATGGGCTATACCGTCGTAAACCACTCGGCTATCGCGGCTACGCATGTGACCGAGGTCATAAGGAGCTATGCGAACGAGATACTCGGGCGGCAGGAGGTGCAGTCCCTTATAGACAGGGTGGCGAAGACCCACCCGAAGGTAGTTGAGGAGCTGGTGCCCGGGCTTCTGAGCCTCGGGGCTGTCCAGAAAGTGCTCCAGAACCTCTTGAAGGAGAGGATATCCATAAGGGACCTCCAGACCATACTAGAGACCCTGGCCGACTACGCGCCGATAACTAAAGACACCGACCTCCTCACCGAGTACGTGAGGATGGGGCTTGCGAGGCAGATTACTAAAAGCCACATATCCGGCGATTCGACGATACAGGCCATATCACTGAGCCACGAAATAGAGGAGGCGATAACCAAGTCGGTCCACGAGACCCCGCAGGGGTCGTTCCTCACCATAGAGCCGGGGCTCGCGCAGAGGATACTTTCGAGGCTCAAGGAGGGGCTCGAGGAGACGATGTCGAAGGGGCACCAGCCTGTGCTCCTCGTCTCGCACCAGACGAGAAGGTTCGTAAGGAGGCTTACCGAGAGGGTCTTCCCGGCGGTAGCCATCCTTTCTCATAACGAGATTGCCGGAAACGCAAAGGTCCAGACATTAAAAGTGGTGAGGTTGTAGCATGAGGATAAAAAGGTTCACCGGCGTAACCGTCAGGGAAGCGATGAAGTCCGTAAAGGAGGAGTTCGGAGAGAACGCCCTGATACTCGGCACCAAGCGGCTCGGCGCCGGGCGCCACGAGGTCGTGGCCGCGGTCGACTACGACCTTTCAAGCCCGGTTTCGCTGGACATGGAAAAGGAAGATGTGAGCGCAGGCCCTGGCAAGGCCCCGGCAGGCGGAAACCTTTCCTCCCCGGACGGAGGCTCCGATCTGCTGGGTGAAGAGCTCAGGAAGGAGCTAAGGGAGCTTAAGGAACTTAAAAGGCTCTGCATGGCCGTTGTCTCGAAATCGGAAAACCCGGTCTCCGATGTCTTCAGGAGGCTAGAGGAGAACCTTGCCGCGAACGGCATCGACAGAAGGCTCGCGAAAAAAATACTCCTCAATACCCTTAGCGGCGTGACCAAGGAGAAGGCCTCGGACATAGCTTACCTCAAATCCTGCATAAGGGAGAGGGTGTACGAAAGGCTGTCGGTAGCGGACCCGCTCTCGAAGAAAGGCGTTGTGGCCTTCGTCGGACCGTCCGGAGTCGGGAAGACTACCACCATAGCCAAGCTTGCGGCGCTTAACGCGCTTAAGAAAAAAAGGAGCATGGCCCTCGTGACCATGGACACATACAGGATAGCCGCAGCGGAGCAGCTCCGCATCTACGGCAAGCTCATGGGCGTGCCCGTGGACGTTGCCAGGGACCCCGGCGAGCTCAAGGCGCTCCTCTGCGTGCACAGGGACAAGGAACTCGTGCTCGTGGACACCGCCGGGAGAAGCCAGAAGGACCAGGCGCGCATGAAGGAGCTCCATGAGCTTACCTCCGCTTCGCCTTCGATAAGGTTCAACCTCGTCCTGAATTCCCAGACCAGGGACGAGGCCATGTACGATGCCGTGAAGGGCTTTTCGGCCCTGCCGATAGATTCGCTCTCGTTTACGAGGCTCGACGAGGGCGAGGCCCACGGGCCGATACTGAATGCTATGATGCTCGCCAGGAAACCGGTCGCGTACCTTTCGACCGGATCGCGGGTGCCGGAAGACCTGGAGCCCGCCTCCAGGGAAAATCTTGTGAAGTTCATCATGCCGAATTAAGGAGAAGGATTGAATGGACCAGGCAGTTACTCTAAGGAAGTTCGCCCAGGCGAACCCGGCGGCCAGGGAGACCAGGGTCATCTCGGTCAGCAGCGGAAAGGGCGGCGTCGGGAAGACTAATTCGGTGGTGAACCTTGCGATAGCGTTTACGCGTATGGGGAAGAGGGTCCTCTTGCTCGACGCGGACCTTGGGCTCGGGAACCTCGACGTGCTGCTCGGGCTCGCGCCCAGGTACAATATCGGGCACCTTTTGCGAGGCGAAAGGAACATAAAGGAGGTCCTGGCCGACGGCCCCGGCGGCATAAAGATACTTCCGGCCAGCTCCGGAGTGCAGGAGCTTACGAGCCTTGCCGCGGAGGAGCGGCTTGCGCTCGCGTCCCACCTCGAAACGCTCGAGTCCGAGTTCGACATCATGATAATAGACACCGGGGCCGGCATCTCCGATAACGTCCTTTTCTTCAACATGGCGGCCCAGGAGATAATGGTGGTGGTCACCCCGGAGCCGACCTCGATCACCGACGCCTACGCTCTCATGAAGGTCCTCCTCCACAAGCACGGGGAAAGGAAGTTCAAGCTCCTGGTGAACGAGGTAAGGAACAGGAAAGAGGGGCTCGAGGTCTACAGGAAGATAAGCCTCGCGGCGGAAAGGTTCCTGAGCATATCGGTTGAGTATATCGGCTGCGTGCTCCTGGACGAGAACGTACAGAAGTCGGTCGCGAGGCAAAAGGCGGTCATGGAGTTATATCCGGGCTCCAAGGCCTGCCAGTGCTACGAGGAGATAGCGAGGGAGATAAGCGACGCCCCGGCTGAGGGCGCCATAAAGGGCGGGATGCAGTTTTTCTGGAGGCAGTTCCTGGACCGGAATATCTGAAAAGAAGGGCAGGGCATATGACTACCATGCAGAACGTGAAGACGGAGAGAGACAGGCTGCTTGAGGAGAACATTCACCTGGTGAAGATAATAGCATACCAGGTCGCGGTGAACCTCCCGCCGCACATCGACGTGAACGACCTCATAAGCGCCGGGACGATCGGCCTCCTCGAGTCCATCGACAGGTTCGACTCCGCGAAGGGCGTCCAGTTCAACACCTACGCTTCCATAAGGATCAGGGGCGCGATAATGGACGAGCTCCGGAGCATGGACTGGATGACCAGGTCCATGAGGGACAAGTCGAACCAGCTCGAGAAGGCTTATGACCAGATCGAGAGGAAGACCGGGCGGCCCGCCGAGACCGAGGAGGTGGCCAGGTTCCTGGAGATCTCCACGGACGAGCTTAACAGCATGTTAAGCCAGGTGAGCGCGGTGAGCGTCCTGAACCTCGAGGACCTCGGCATGAGCCACGACGAGGGGATGAACATACTCGAATGCATAAAGGACCCCGACGGCACCGACCCCATGCAGCTTATCAAGCTCGAGCAGATTAAAAAGAAGGTGGCCGAGGCGGTCGAGACTCTCCCGGACAAGGAAAAGCTCATAATATCGTTGTATTATTACGACGAGCTTACCTTGAAGGAAATCGGCAAGGTACTGGATATAACCGAGTCCCGCGTCTGTCAGCTCCACAGTCAGACCATGCACAGGCTTAAGGGGAGGCTTAAGAGGACCCTATAACCCATTTGGCAATATCCAAAAAATCGATCTTTTCCCCGGACTCTGCTTCGGATGTGAATAAAAATACTCGCATATTCACATACATGCTCCGCTTTTATTCCGGGCTACCGGGGAAAGCGGGAAAAATCTCAAATTTTAGAAGTCGCCATTTTCAAATGGATTAAAGAAAAACTGCCTTTTACCCGATAACATGAAGGGGTGGTTATGGAAAACGTCGATATCGATTCCTTGAGGGACATGCTCGCCTCGGAGGACCCTTGCCTGAGAAGGGACGCCTGCGAGAGGATCGAGGAGGGCAGGCTCAACGGGTTTGTGCCTGCCCTTACCGAGGCGTTGAGGGACGCGGACCCGGGAGTGAGGGAGGCGGCCCTTAATGCGCTTACCTCCATCGGCGGCCCGGAGGTCGCCGAGGCCATGGTGCCGCTCCTTAAGGACCCGAGCGCCGCCATAAGGAACATCGGGATAGAGATACTCGAGCTCCTGGGGCAGGACGCATCGTCGGCACTCGCGACCCTCTTGAAGGACAGCGACCAGGACGTGGTCAAGTTCGCCATCGACATCATTTCCAATACCAGGAATGACGAGTTCCTGAACCTCCTTTACCCGCTCATCAAGCACGAAAACCCGAACGTCAGGGCCTCGGCCGCGGTCTGCCTCGGGAAGCTCAGGGACCAGGAGTCTGTCCCGGCGCTCCTTAGCGCGCTTGAGGACCAGGAGGAATGGGTCAAGTTTTCAGCTATTGAAGGCCTCGGCCTCATGCAGGACAGGAGGGCCCTTCAGCCCCTCATGAGGATGACGGAGACGGACTCCGGGCTTATAAAGGAGGCGGCTATCGACGCAGTCGCGAAGATGGCTTCCGCCGTCGACGCGTCGGCGGTCCTGCAGAAGCTCGAGCCCATGGTGCGGAAGGGAAAGGACTTCAGCACCGGCGCGATAGTCGAACTACTCGAAAAGGTCTTCTCGGCCGGCTCGGACTTCAGGCCTGACCCGGAATTCAGGAAGACTTACTTCGCCTTTCTCACAAGGAAGTTCGAAGAGGAGACCGACAGGGCCGGGCAGCTCAAGGCCATAAGGGGGCTTTCGCTCCTGAAGATGCCCGAGGCGCTGGACTGCATATTCAGCTACATAGATGACCAGAACGACATTGATGAGGAGACTGAGGCCCTTCTGGTCGATTCGACGGTAAGCGTATCCGGCCGGAGATTCCTGCCGGCCCTTAAGGAGAAGCTGCTTAAGGGAGGCAAAAGCCTCAAGGTCATAGTGAAGGCACTCGGCGAGATGAGGGCCGTTTCCGCGGTCCCGGTCTTGAAGGAGCTGGTGAGCAGGGTCGGCAAAAACGAGCTCCGCGAGGTGGTCGCCGCACTCGAATCCATCGGTTCGACCAGCTCGATCGAGGTGCTCTACGATTTTCTCGAAGGCCCGGACGGACATACCCGGAAGGTCGCGGCCAGGGCGCTCGCTTCGCTTGCCGGGCCGGCGGCCGTCACGAGGCTTTTCGACGCGGTGCGGAAAGAATCGTACAGGGACGTCATGGAGGAGATAACTGACAGCCTTGCGCTCATCCCGGCCGACTCGGTAAGAAAGGGCTTCACGTCCTTTCTCGAAGACCCGAACGAGCAGATGAGGGAAATGGGGGCAAGGGGCCTGGGCCTTATCGGGGACGAGAAGGCCCTCGACTCGCTCAAGGCCGCGGCCCAGGACAGGAGCCCCAGCGTCAGGAAGGCCGCCTACAAGTCCATGGCCAGGCTCGGGTTTCCGTACGCGGCCGACGTCCTCATAAAGGGCCTTGCGGACGACAGCGACGATGTGAAGCTTTCGGTCCTGAAAGGACTCAACGGCTGGAGCGGAGAAAAGATAAAATCCGCGCTGGTCCGGTCGCTCATGGACAGGAACATATGGGTGAGGTACCACTCGGTTCTGCTGCTCGGGGAACTGGGCGAGCACGATATCGAGAACCTCATAATAGAAAAGCTCATAAAGGACGAGGCGCCAGTGAAGGCCGCTGCGGCCAGGGCCCTTGAGAGGCTCGGCGCAACCGCCGCCGTCGGCGCGCTCGAGCAGTTCGTAAACCATCCGGACCCCAGCGTAAGGGGGGCGGTCGAGAGCGCCATCGAAACGCTTAGATGCTGACTTTGGGAATAAATAAGCCAAAGCTCTCCGACGAGACTTTTTTTCTCCTCAGGGATATCGTCTACAAACGGTCGGGGATCTTCATCCCCGAGAACAAGAAGTATCTCCTGGAGACGAGGCTCGCGAGAAGGCTTGAGCTGAAGGACCTGAAGACCTTCGAGGACTACTATTATTTCCTCACATACGACGCCGAAAAGGAGCGCGAGCTTCAGGCGGTATGCAATTCGATCGTCACGAACGAGACGAGTTTTTTCAGGGACGGCCCCCAGCTGGAGGCGTTCAGAAAAGGCGTGGTCTCAAAGGTGATAGAGGAGAAGTCCAGGACCTCCGACAGGAACATCAGGATCTGGAGCGCCGCCTGCTCGACGGGCGAGGAGCCGCTGACCATCTCCATGATGCTCCACGAGGACGGGGTGGTGCTGAGGGGCTGGAACGTCGACATACTCGGGAGCGACATAAGCGACGGCGTCCTCAAGGCCGCCGCCGGGGTATATGAAAAGTATTCGCTCAGGAACACGCCGGAGGAGTACATAAGGAAGTACTTTACCGGCAACGGCGACACGTACACGATAAACGGCAAGGCGCGCTCGCTCGTCCGATACAAGAAGATAAACCTTGTCGAGGCGAACGAGACCAGGATGGTCCGAGGCATGGACATAGTCTTCTGCAGGAACGTGCTCATTTATTTCGACGACGCGTCCAAGAAAAAGGCGATTGGCCACCTCTACGACAGCATGGAAAAAGGCGGGTACCTGCTCGTCGGGTTTTCGGAATCGCTTCACAGCATAACAAGGCTCTTCAGGCCGGTGAGCGTGGAGCGCTCGGTAGTCTATAAAAAAATCTGATTCAAGGGGCCGTAGCATGGAGAAGAAAATTCTTGTAGTCGACGACTGCGACACGACGAGGAAACTCCTGTCCTACATCATCAAGGAGAAGGGGTACAAGATAATAAGCGCGTCGAACGGGATAGAGGCGCTGGAACTCATGGCCACGAGCCCCATAGACCTTATCGTCACAGACCTCAACATGCCCCAGATGGACGGATACGAGCTCTCGAAAAGCCTCCGGGGGCAGGACGCCTACAGGGAAATCCCGATAATAATGATAACCACGGAAGCCGGCGAGGCGGACAGGAAAATGGGCCTGGAGGCGGGGGTCACGACCTATCTCTCCAAGCCCATATCGCCGCAAAGGCTTCTTTACGAGATCGAAAAACTGATATGAACTGATTCCATTTCGATATAAAGAGGAGGGCCGGATGCTGGACCAGAACATGAAAATACTCGTAGTGGACGACTTCTCCACCATGAGGAGGATAATAAAGAACATCCTGCGGGAGATCGGCTATAACAACGTCGAGGAGGCCGACGACGGCACGACCGCCCTTGAGAAGCTGAGGGCCGCCAAATTCGACTTCGTCGTTACGGACTGGAACATGCCGAACATGCCCGGGATAGAGCTTTTGAAGGCCATAAGGTCGGACGGCGCGCTCAAGGACACCCCGGTCCTGATGGTGACGGCGGAGGCGGCGAAGGAGAACATCGTGAGCGCCGTTCAAGCCGGCGTGAATAATTACATAGTGAAACCATTTACGGCGGCTGCGCTCAAGGAGAGGATAGACCTTATCCTTCAGAAGGTAAACCAGCAATAAACGCCCTAGGCGCATAATATTTACTACGGAGGAATGAGATGACCCAGAGGGAATGGAGCGGCGTGATGAACAAGATACGCGAGGAGCTTACGGGCCTCGCAAAGTTCATAGACAAGACAAGGCAGGGCATTGACACCATCGAGACGACGGTCAAGATGGGGTCCGAGCAGTTCCCGGAGGCCTCGACACAGCTCTCGTCCGTTACCGGCGACCTGGAGACCGCAGCCAACAAGATAATGAACATAGTCGAGGGGCTCATGGCAGAGCAGGACAAGGCAGGGACTGCCTTGAAGTCGCTCTCGGAGTGGACCGTCGCGCCTGGAGCCGACCCGGGCAAGGGAGCGGCCCTCATAAGCGAGCTGCAGATGATAAACGCAAAGAGCAAGGGCGAGATGGTCGAGCTCTTCGCCCTCATGTCCTTCCAGGACTTGACCGGCCAGAAGCTGGCGAAGGTCATAAAATCGCTCTCGGTGGTGGAGCAGAAGATAGTCGATGTGGCAATGAGCTTCGGATTCGAGGACACCGGCGCGGCAGCAAAGGCAAGCGAGCCCAGGAAGCCGAAGGAAGCGCCTGCGAGCCAGGACATGGTGGACCGGCTTCTTAAGGAGATCGGCTCCTAGCCATAAACCGCAAGCTATAAAAGCCCAAGTTGGTCACAACAGAAATTTAAGGCATTAAAGAGAGAGGATGAGCCGTGTCCTTCCCCACGGATGAGATGGACGACATTATAAACGATTTTATCGCCGAGTCCGCGGAATCGCTGGAGACCCTTGACCAGAAGTTCGTGGAGCTCGAGAAAAATCCGGGCGACCTGCCGCTCCTGAACGACATATTCAGGTCCATCCACACGATAAAAGGCGCCGCCGGATTCCTTGGTTTCGACCAGATGGTCGAGGTCACGCACGTTACAGAGGACGTCCTCAATAAGCTCAGGAAATCCGAGATGAGAGTGACACCGGCCGTAATGGACGCAATATTGCGCGCCGTTGACATGATAAGGGTCATACTCGCCAATATACGCGAGAAGAACGGGAAAAAAGAGGACACGAGCGGAGTCATGGCTCTCCTTGGAGGCATACTGAGCGGGGAGGCTGCGGTCCCTCAGGATGAAAGCGCGCCCGCTCTTCCCGATAAGCAGGCAGCGGACGAGGACCATAAGCAGACGAGGGCCGATCCATAAGGGTCGACATAGACAGGCTTGATACGGTCCTTAACCTTGCCGGCGAACTGGTCCTTTCGAGGAACAGGCTTATGAGGCTCGGGGCGAAGCTCTCCGAGAGCGGAATCGATGGCGTTTTGCAATCACAGGTTGGCGAAGCGATAGCCCAGCTGGACCTCGTGACATCGGACCTCCAGCTCGGCGTCATGAAGATTCGGATGCAGCCGATCGCCAAGGTCTTCAACAAGTTCCCGAGAATGGTCAGGGACCTCGCGAGGCAGACGGGAAAGCAGGCGGAACTGGTCTTGAGCGGCGAGGAGACCGAGATGGACAAGACCGTCATCGAGGAGATAGGCGACCCGCTAGTCCACCTCATAAGGAACGCCGTGGACCACGGGATGGAGCTCCCCGAGGAGAGGGCCGCGAAAGGAAAGCCCCCGTGCGGCACGATTGCCCTTTCAGCATACCAGGAGGGGAGGAACATCATCGTCTCCGTCTCCGACGACGGCAAGGGCATAGACCCCGAGGCGGTAAAAAGGTCGGCTGTCGAGAAGGGCATAATCGGCGCGGATGAGGCCGAGCGGCTCTCCGAACGGGACGCGCTTGGGCTTATCTTCCTGCCCGGCTTTTCGACCGCGAAAGAGGTGAGCAACATCTCCGGCCGCGGCGTTGGGATGGACGTGGTAAAGACGAACATCTCGCGCATAAACGGCACTATATCCATCGATTCCGAGGTTGGAAAGGGTACGAGGATAGTCTTCAGGCTCCCGCTTACGCTGGCGATAATACAGGCGCTTACGGTCGAAGCGGGCGGAGAGGTCTACGCGATACCGCTTTCAAACGTGATAGAAAACATAAGGGTTACCGGCGACGAGATAAAGACCATAGAGGGCAGGGAGGCCATAAATATACGGGACAAGGTCGTCCCGGTTGTGAGGCTCGGGGCTCTCGTCTCCGGCAAGGACACGCCGAGGCAGTCCGAATGGAAATACATCGTAGTCATAGGCATAGGCGAAAAGTCCTTCGGGATCCTGGTGGACAGGCTCCACGGCCAGGAGGAAATAGTCATGAAGTCCATGAGCGAGTACCTTAAGGGCACAGAAGGAGTTGCCGGGGCCTGCATCACCGGCGACGGCAACGTCATATTGATACTCGACATGGCGGGACTCCTGACGTCGGCCAAGGGCGCCTATGTCCATTGAGGGAGTGAAATGTCCAAGATAAGGGTGCTCGTAGTAGACGATTCCGCCTTCATGAGGCGCGTTTTGAAGCAGATGCTCGAGACCGACCCCGGCATCGAGGTCGCCGGGACCGCGCGGGACGGGGCAGAGGGCGTTTCGATGGCGCTTGAGCTTAAGCCCGACGTAGTCACGATGGACGTCGAGATGCCGAAGATGAACGGGCTCGAGGCGACAGAGGCTCTCATGGAAAGGATGCCGGTCCCTATTCTGATGGTGAGCTCGATTACGAAGGAAGGGGCCAAGGCGACCTTTGAGGCGATGGACAAGGGCGCCGCCGATTACATTTCGAAAAACCTCGTCACGTCCGCTCTGGACCTCATGAAAATACAGGACGAGCTCATCACCAAGGTCAAGGCGATAGCGAGGAGGAAGCACCATTTCGTCTCGCTCCGGACCGCAAAACCCGGGGTCCAGCCGCCCGTCCCGGTCGTGAAAAAGGGGCTCGCGAGCCTGAAGATCGGCTTTATCTCGATCGGGGCGTCGACAGGCGGGCCGAGGGCCGTCCAGGCCGTCCTTGCGAACCTGCCGGCGGGCCTCGACACGAGCATACTCGTTTCGGTCCATATGCCCAGGATGTTCACCGGGGCTTTCGCCGAGAGGATGAACGAGGTCTGCAAGCTCCCGGTCAAGGAGGCCGAAAACGGCGAGAGCGTCGGCTTTGGCAAGGTCTTCATCTCGCCCGGAGGCCTTCAGACGAGGGTAAGGAGGAAGGGGCTTACGGAGTTCTTCTTCCAGGTCGATAACGAGCCCAGGGACGCCATGTACAGGCCCTCCATCGACATCTCCATGTCTTCGGTCGCCGAGAGCTATCCGGGGAGGTCGCTCGGAGTGATACTTACCGGAATGGGGAGCGACGGCAGGGAGGGCATGAGGCTCATAAAGGAAAAGGGCGGAAAGACCATTGCCCAGGACGAGCACACCTGCACGGTCTACGGGATGCCGAAATCGGTAATCGAGGCCGGGCTGGCCGACAAGGTCGTTCCGCTCGAGCTCATAGCAGCTGAAATAATAAATATGATCTGACGGGAGTACCGGCTTAATGGATATATTGACTATAATCGGGCTCGTCATCGGCTTCGGAGCCGTACTCGGCGGCATGGTGCTCGAAGGCGGACACCTCGGCTCGATTGCGCAGGTGGCGGCGGCCGTCATCGTCTTCGGCGGGACCCTCGGCGCGGTCCTCGTCAATTACCCGCTAAACGTCTTTGTCCTCGCGCTCAAGAACGCAAGGCTCGCGCTATTCCAGAAGACTAGCGACCCTTACACGGTAATCAAGCTCATAGCGGACCTTTCGGCTACCGCCCGCAAGGACGGCCTCCTTGCGCTCGAGTCGAGCATAAAGAAGGTCGATGACCCTTTCCTCCGGAAGGGCCTGCAGCTCGTGGTGGACGGGGCCGAGCCCAAGCTGACCCGCGAGATACTGGAGATAGACATAGCGCATACCGAGGAATATAACCTCACATCCGCCAAGGTGTTCGAGTCGGCCGGGGGCTACGCCCCCACCATCGGCATCATAGGCGCCGTGCTCGGGCTCATCCACGTAATGGAGAACCTCTCGGACCCCTCGAAGCTCGGCGCCGGCATAGCGGTCGCCTTCGTCGCCACGGTCTACGGTGTTGCCTCCGCGAACCTCGTTTACCTGCCTGTCGCGGGCAAGATAAAGATGAAGATACGCGAGCAGGTGATCGCGCAGGAGATGGCTGTAGAGGGGCTCATATCCCTTTCGGAAGGCGAAAACCCGAGGAGGGTCGAGGAGAAGCTTGTCGGCTTCCTGAGGGAGTCCCAGAGGAAATAGGATGGCCAGGAAGAAAAAACACGAGGAGCATGAGAACCACGAGCGCTGGCTCGTCTCCTACGCGGACTTCATAACGCTCCTTTTCGCGTTTTTCACGAGCATGTACGCCATCTCCTCCGTGAACGAGGGCAAGTTCAGGATAATGAGCGAATCCCTCGCCATCGCCTTCAACCCTACCCTTTTCACCTCGACCCGCATGCAGGAGGGCCCGAAGTTCGTAAGGGACCAGCGCGCCCAGGTCAGGGACGAGTTCAAGGACATGCACACCAACAACTACGAAAAGATCCAGGCCGCCCTCCGGGAGCTGCAGGAGAACCAGAAGCTCACGCTCATATTCGAGGAGCAGAAGGTGACCATCAGGATTTCCGAGGGGATGCTTTTCGAGCCCGGCAGCGACAAGCTCCTGGACGAGGGCCTTCCGGTAATAGACGAGGTCGCAAGGGCGCTGGTTGACATGCCCAACAGCATGAGGATAGAGGGGCATACGGACAACATACCCATATCCACCGAGCGCTTCCCTTCCAACTGGGACCTCTCCAGCGCCAGGTCGCTCAAGATACTCAAGTACTTCATCGATAAGCACAACCACGACCCGAGGAAGCTTTCCGCGATAGGTTTCGGCGAGTACAGGCCCATAGACACGAACGACACGCCCTCAGGCAGGCTGAAAAACAGGAGGGTCGACATAATGGTGCACAGCCCGGACCTGCAGCCGTTATAACCCGCGCCCCGCAAGGGGCCTCAAGTTTCCGCAAACACCAGCCGATTAGAAGGGTGCGCGCTAAAGCGGCCGTATGGGAGGTTCAAATGGATGCGAAAAAGGATCTCGACGCAAGAGAGGTGCTCCAGCTGGTCACTTTCAGGCTCGGACGAGAGGAGTTTTCACTCGACATTCTCCGGGTGCAGGAGATAATCCGGCACATGGAGCTTACAAGGGTCCCAAAGACCCCGGATTTCGTCGACGGAGTGATAAACCTTCGTGGCAAGGTCATACCGGTCCTGGATCTCCGGAAAAGGTTCGGGCTCGGGACGGACGAGATGACGAACGAGACCAGGATAATAGTCGTCGAGGTCGATAATAAGACCGTAGGGCTAAAGGTCGACGCGGTCTCCGAGGTCCTGAGGCTTCCGGCCGACAGGGTCGAGGCGCCCCCGGAGATGGTTACCGGCGTTGAATCCGAGTACATCAAAGGGGTGGGCAAGCTGGACGGAAGGCTCCTTATCCTGCTTGATGTCGAGAAAGTCCTTTCAAGGAATGAAAAGGACGCTTTGACGGCGGTTGCATGAGAAAGGTGCTTGAAATTTTCGGAACCGTAAGGTCGAGGTTCCTCGGAAGCTACGCCTTCCTCCTTTTCGTGCTCCTTCTTCAGCTGCCTGTCGTCTACTTCGTAGTGAACGGGCTCGGCAACAAATATGCCCAGGTGGAAATCGCCGGGGACTTGAAGACCAGGGCCGTCGAGATGGCGGAGCTCCTTGACAGGCGCACCCTCCGCGGCGGCGATGACATTGAGCGGCTCCTGAATTCCAAAAAGACGGAGTTTGGCGAGCTACTCGGCGCGCTCAAGGACGAAAGCCCTGGAGTTGAAAGTGAGGAGCTTAAGTCCCTTTCCGACGCATGGCGCTCCATGGGCGCCGCACTTGACGAGGCCGCAAGGAGCGGCGAAAGGCTCGCCTCGGCAATGGTGGAGATTGAGGACGGGACCGGCCCGGCCGCCGGGATGCTTAAAGAGCTCGGAAGCGAACTGCTTCACCTCCGCGACACTTCGTATGCAAGACACATCGAAATGGCGGGCTCGCTCAGGGAAATAAACGCGAGGCTCGCGTTTCTCATCGAGCGCTACGCCAGGGCCGACTACGACACGCAGCACATAGCCACGGAGCTGGAAGCCGCATCGGACGAGTTCGATAAGGAACTCGATATCCTCCGGAACGGCTCTGCTTCACTTGGCATCAGGCCCGCTTCAGGCAGGGAGCTTGACCGGATATTCGGCCAGATAGACTCGCTCTGGGCCGAAAGGAAAGGGCTTATCGCCGGCGCGGTAAGGAGCAAGGACGAATTCGCTGCCCTGTCGAAAGTCATCACTTCCAGGCACCTTCCTCAAGTCGCTGGCACATGCGAAAGGCTTTCGGGTGCGATAGTCTCAAGCGCATGGAGCGGCGCATTAAAGGGCATGGCGCTCATCGCAGCCTCGATACTGATTTCAGTAGCCTGCGGAGCCTTCTTCATGTGGGCGATAAACAGGCGCGTTCTTGAGCCGCTCGGGAAGATTGCCGGGACAATCGAAAATTTTGCCGCTGGCGATCTCACGAGAAGGACCGGATTGGAACCGGCCTTCATGGGAATGGAGGCAAAGGATGAGGTATTGGCGCTCGGCAGGAGCACTGATAGAATAGGCGAGCAGATATCCGCCCTCATCGGCAAAATAGCCGAGACCTCCAGCCACCTGGCTTCGGCCTCCGAAGAGCTCTCCGTCTCGGCCGCACAGATGTCGGAAGGCGCTGGGAGGCAGTCTTCTCAGACAACGCAGGTCGCGACCGCCATGGAGGAGATGAACGCCACCGTAATCGAAGTCGCGCGAAACTCACAGCAAGTCTCGGAATCGGCAAAAGCCGCCCAGGAAATAGCGCTCGAGGGAGGGAGCATCGTCTCAAATGCCATTTCGGCCATGATGGAGGTAGCGCGGGCCACCAGGGCGACTTCAGACACCATAAAAAGCCTCGACAGGAGCTCTGAGGACATAGGGACCATAATATCGGTCATAAACGATATCGCCGACCAGACTAACCTTCTTGCGCTCAACGCGGCGATAGAGGCGGCGAGGGCCGGCGAGCAGGGCAGGGGCTTTGCCGTGGTAGCGGACGAGGTTAGGAAGCTCGCCGAAAGGACGACAAAGGCCACCAAGGAAATAAGCGGGATGATAAGCGCTATACAGGGAGAGACTGGCAAGGCCGTCTCGGCCATGTCCGATGGCTCTAAGAAGGTCGAGAACGGGGTCTCCCTCGCGAACAGCGCCGGAAGCGCCCTAAAGCAGATTGTCACGGGGGTGGAGAACGTCACGGACCGTATCGCCCATATAGCCACATCGGCCGAGGAGCAGAGCTCGACTGCCGACGAAATAGCCCGGAACATGGATTCGATCGCGGAAGTCGCAAGGTCCAACGCATACGCGATAGAAGAGGTGACCAAAGCGACCAATGAAATGGCCCGGCTCGCCGGGGATTTGAATGAGCTCGTCTCGCATTTCCGGGTCTCGTCCAGGACAGGCGACAATAGAGAGGCGCCGGACGGAAGTTTCGTGCAGTTCAGCAGTGAACTGAAGGCCGCCGGGACGATCTAACATGGATAAAAAGGAGAGCGCAATGCAATCATCCAGGAACCTTGAAGACGTCATTAACAGGACCCTTGACCTGCCGGTCCTGCCGGCTACGACCCAGAGGGTGCTCGGGATGATGGCCGACCCGGATGTCTCGATAGAGAAGATAAAGAAGATAATCAGCACCGACCCGGGGCTTACCACAAAGATAATGAAGGTGGCCAATTCAGCCTTCTACGGGAGCTACCGTAACATCCAGAACCCGACCCAGGCGATACTCAGGCTCGGGCTCAACTCGGTCAGGAACATAGTCGTAGCAACCTCGATGAAAAACGTCTACAAGAGGTTCGGACTCACCGAGAAGCTCATATGGGAGCAGATGATAGGGGCCGCCGTTGCGGCGAGCATCATAGCCAGGGATACGCGCCGCTCAGACCCGGAGGACGCGTTCATAGGTGGCCTACTCCATGACGTGGGCAAAGTGGTGCTGAATAACGAGTTTCCCGAGAAGTTCGCGCTCATGATGCAGAGCGTGTATAACGATGCGGTCCCGTTCGAAGCCGCGGAGAAAGAGCACTTTGATTTTTCCCAGAGGGATGTCGGGGCCCATATAGTCAAGAAGTGGGGCTTTCCCGAGTCCCTCGAAAATCTGATTCGCGGCTTTGACGTCAAGAGGGCTTCCTCTGATGATGAAAACATCCTGAACCTCGTCAATACGATAGCCCTGGCGGACATCATGTGCCAAAAGTTTGGCATGGGATGGAGGAAACCTGGCGGAGATGAGATATCCTACGGCGGACTGCCTGAATCGCTCGGTCTTGAAAAGAAAGGTTTAGAGGCGATCGAAGAGAAAGTGAGACTCGCCTTCGCCGAAAGCGCGGACTTGTATTAGCCTGTTTTATCAATAGTTTTCTTTACCTTCCCGGGGCCTACGGCCCCTTTTTTCATTTCAGGCTTATTACCTCTTATCCGGCACAATCACACCTGAAAGATGAAGGGCACGGGTTTTGCAATTTTACCGAACCGGCTTACGGGACCGGTGTCCGGCCCCGCAAAATCAATCGGGTTAGAGGTCTCGCATGTTCATCTGGGCAGTCGTCCTCCTTGTAATCAATATCGCCTTCATGGGCGGAATACTCTACATACTGCTCTGCAGGAGGGGCGCCGTGCCGGCGCCTGCCGCGCATACCGGGACGGCCGACCTTGAAAAGCTGAGGACAGAACTTACTGAAATGCGGAGGACCGCATTGGCGCTAGGCTCCGAGATAAAGCGAACCGAGGCGGGCCTCTCAGGGAAAAGGGCCGCGCTTGAGGCTGAACCGTTAAGCGCTCTCCAATACCGGGGCGGAACCCAGGAGGGCCGGACTGAAGACGTATACTCAAAGGCGCTCATGATGCATAGCTCCGGAGTCCCTGTGAATGAGATAGCGAAGGTGCTGGGGCTCTTTAACGGCGAGGCCGAGCTTTTATGCTCGCTTAAGCGGCTCTAGCAGGATGTTGAAAAAATCCATCCAGGACTTTTTCAACTAAGATTTTGGCCTGAATGAATCAGTCCAAATCTGACAAACTGCTCGATTTTTCAAGTCTCGCAATTTGGCAATCCGTCCATGGATTGCCTGTCAGGCTGCTTTTTAACAGCTGATAGAGCGGAAAAAAGTTCCGTGACGGGAAAAATAGTCCACCTTTATCGCTGGTAGAAGCGCGGTTTTTCAAATGACGCACGGTTTTTCGGTTTGGCACGGCGGTTGCAACGTCATCGTATCAAAAGGAGTCATCTGATGGATAAATCGATATTCGTCGCGCTCTCAGGCGCCGTGCTCCAGGAAAGGAGGATGGAGGTCCTGACCGACAATCTCGCGAACGTGAATACGACCGGCTTCAAGGCACAGAAGCCGCTTTTCGAGGATTCGATGACGGACGCCTTCCGCGTCCGTACTTTCGGGAGGCTCGATGACGTGGTGACGGACATAGGCCAGGGGCCGTCGCAGATGACGCACAGGAAGCTCGACGTGGCCATAAGGGGCGAAGGGTTCTTCGCGGTCGATACCCCGACCGGCACAAGGTACACGAGGGACGGCAGTTTCGTGCTCGACCCCGCGGGCGTGCTTGTAACGAAGGAAGGGCACAGGGTCATGGGCGAGGACGGTCCGATAACGCTCACCGGACCGGATGTGCTAATAGACTCAAACGGCGGCATGCACGTGAACGGGGCCGCGATCGGGAGGCTCAAGCTCGTCTCGTTCGCGAACCCGGCCGAGCTCAGGAGAGAGGGCAACTACTTCGTGGGGCTGCCCGGCGCGGGGGAGATGCCGGCAAGCCCCGACACACAGGTGGACCAGGGCTTTCTCGAGGGCTCTAACGTGAACGCAGTAAGGGCCATGACAACGATGATAGAGGCCATGAGGTCGTATGAGACCAACACCAAGCTAATACAGAGCATGGACGAGATGACCAAAAAGGCCATTGATGAAGTAGGCAGGACGTCCTAACAAGGCAGGAAAAAGGAGGATCTGACGATGATAAGGGCTCTTTGGACGGCTTCCACCGGAATGGAGGCCCAACAGATGAACATAGACATAATCGCCCACAACCTCGCGAACGTGAACACAACGGGCTTCAAAAGGAGCAGGGCCGACTACCAGGACCTCCTCTACCAGGAGATGAAATCAGCGGGCTCTTCGTCCTCGCCATCTACCATGGTCCCGACAGGCATACAGGTGGGCCAGGGCGTAAGGACCGTCTCTACCGAGAAGGTCTTCAGCCAGGGGAACTTCAAGCAGAGCGGGAACCCTCTCGACCTGGCGATAGAGGGCGACGGGTTTTTCCAGATAGCGAAGCCTGACGGCCTCACGGCGTACACCCGGACCGGCGAGTTCAAGGTCGATAGCGAAGGGCGCCTTGTCACCTCGGACGGGTACCTGGTCGAGCCTCAGATAACCATACCGGCTGACGCGATAGCCCTTAGCATAAGTGCGGACGGCATCGTCTCAGCCACCCAGCCCGGGATAGCCATACCCACGCAGGTCGGCACCATAGAGCTCGCGAGGTTCGTGAACCCCGCGGGCCTGCAGCCGGTCGGAAGGAACCTCTACCAGGAGACCGCGGCGTCAGGGCAGGCGACGGTCGGCGCGCCAGGGACCGACGGCCTCGGCACGCTCGCCCAGGGCTTCCTTGAGATGTCCAACGTTAGCGTGGTCGAGGAGATGGTCAGCATGATAGCCGCGCAGAGGGCATACGAGATAAATTCCAAGTCCATTCAGACGACCGACGAGATGCTCCAGACCGCCACATCCATGAAGAGATAAGAGATGATTCTAAGGCTCCTCATATTCGCGTTCCTTTCGCTCTTCCTCGCTTATCCTGCTGAAGCAGGGAGCAACGCGGACGCTATTTCGTTCGTGAAGGCCGAGCTGGCGAAAGGGCTTCCCTGGGACGGGGAAGCGATCGAGATAGACGGGATAGATATATCAGGCCTTGGCCCCGCAAAATACGATTCGATGAGGCTCGTGCTCCCGAAGAGGATATCCCAGCCGGGCAAGGTCTCTTACCAGCTTGAAGTAAAAAGGACGGGGCAGGAACCGAGGACGGTCTGGGGTAGCGCGAGGGTAAGGGTCTTCAGGAACGCGGTCCTGGCCCTTAAGCCCTTGAAGGTGCGTACGAAGATAAGCGAAGGCGACCTCAAGGTGGCCAGGGTAGAGCTCGAAGAGGCCAGGGATTCCTTTGCCTCGGCGAGCGAGGTTGCCGGCCTCGTGGCAATAAGGCCGGTTACGGCCGGCTCTGTCGTAAAGAAGACGCACGTGGGCCCGGAGGTGGTAGTTAAAAGAGGTGAAAAGGTCCTTCTTAAGCTCGATGGCGAGAATATAACCGTTAGGTCTACCGGCATCGCCTCCCAGGACGGGCACAAGGGCTCCAAGATATCGGTCAAGACCGCAAACGGGAGAGAGGTGCTCGGCACTGTAGCCGGACCGGGCAGGGTAGTCATAAAATTCTAAGGTGGATATGAAAAAAGTTTTAATCATGATCATTATGGCCCTGGTCGCTGGATGCGCAACACCGCAGCCCAGGAAGATAGACCTGACCCGGATACCCGTAAAGGGGGGCAATACCCCGGCGACGACAGGCTCCATATGGCCTGGCGAGACATCGAGGAACGCTTTCTTCCAGGACCTCCGTGCCAAGAACGTGGGCGACATAGTGACCGTCAGGATAATCGAGAAGACGAGCGCCATAAACGGGGCCAATACCTCTACCGCCAGGGCCTCATCGAACGACATAAGCATATCGAGGTTCTTCGGCATGCCGCTCAATTTCGGAATGAGGGACTTCCTCGGCCAGGGGCAGCCGTTCAGCCCGGAGGTGCAGTCGAGCTACGATGCGGAATTCGACGGCTCCGGCACGACCAGCAGGAGCGGCGAATTGAGCGCGGTCATCGCGACAAGGGTAGTGGAAGTCCTCCAGAACGGCAATCTGGTCCTCGAAGGCAGGAAGGACACGATAGTCAATAACGAGCAGCAGTACATAGTCTTGAGCGGTATAGCCAGGCCCGAGGACATAAACGAGGAGAACGTGATCCCGTCCATACTCCTTTCGGACGCGAAGATAGAGTATTCCGGAAGCGGCGTCGTCGCGGACGGGCAATCGCCGGGATGGCTCAGGAGGATACTTGACAATGTCTGGCCTTTTTAGGGTTTTCATAACGCTCATCGCGTTCCTTCTGATGGCGGCCCAGGACGCGGGCGCCGCCCGGATAAAGGACATCGCCTATGTCGAGGGCGTAAGGCCAAACCAGCTTATCGGGTACGGCCTCGTGGTCGGGCTTAACGGCACCGGCGATAAGTCGAGCGCGGTGTACACGACCCAGTCCATCGCGAACATGCTGAATAAGCTCGGGCTCAAGTTCGACCCCGGCAGCATAAAGGTGAAGAACACCGCCGCGGTCCTCGTAACGGCCGAGCTTCAGGCTTTTGCGAAGCCCGGCTCCGGCATAGACGTCGTCGTCTCCTCGCTCGGGGACGCGACGAGCCTCCAGGGCGGCACGCTCATCGCCACTCCGTTAAGGGGGCATGACGGCGCGGTCTACGCGGTCGCACAGGGCCCGCTTGCGCTCGCGGGTTTCGCCGCAGGCACCGAGACGGCAAGGGTAACCAAAAACCATCAGACCGCCGCCAAGATACCCGGCGGCGCGATAATAGAGAAGGAAGTCCCGCTCTCCATCGCGGGCAGGCAGGAGCTCTTTCTTTCTCTCCGCTCGCCGGACTTTACGACAGCCGAGAGGGTGGCAAGGGCTGTAAACGAGTATTTCGGCATGAAAGGAGTGGCGACCGCCGTCGACCCCGGGAGCGTAAGGCTAAACCTCCCCGAGGGGTTCGAGAACCCCGTGGCCTTCATCTCAAAGGTCGAGGTGATAGACGTAAACCCCGATACGGTTACCAGGATAGTCGTGAACGAGAGGACCGGCACGGTAGTAATGGGCGAAAACGTCAGGATATCGACTGTCGCCGTTTCCCACGGTGACATCTCGATAGAAATAAAGACGCAGTACGCGATATCGCAGCCGGAGCCTTTCTCACCGAAGGGCGAAACGGTCGTAGTCCCATTTGACGAGGTCGGGGTTGACGAGCAGAAATCCCGGCTCATAGTCCTACCTGAGAGCGTGACGCTCGGGGAAGTGGTGAGGGCCTTGAACCTCATAGGCGTGACCCCGCGCGACCTCGTCGCCATACTCCAGGCGATAAAGGCTGCGGGAGCGCTGCAGGCTACTCTTGAAATAATCTGAAAGGCGGGTGAGAGCACAATGGGCGCGGACGTCGTAGGCGAGGAACTGGCGATAAGGAACTCGCACAGGATACCGAATGAATGCAAACGTTATATCTCACACCATGTGAGGAACGGCCTTGTATCCATCATGGGCCTCGCGATGAGGATACAGGAAGAGCCCGGCGCGCTCAAGGAGCTCGAGGGCGCCATAATCCACATAGCCGGCGACCTCGAAAAAGTCGGGCTTTAGGGAAGGCCTAAATGAATGTCGTAAGTCCGATAAGCGGAGCCCGGGAAGGCATGGCGGCCGGAAAGAATGAGACCCAGACGGAACTCAGGAAGGCTGTAGCCGATTTCGAGGCCCTGTTCATTAACCAGATGCTTAAGACCATGAGGGAGACGGTAAAAAAAGGCGACCTTTTCCACGGCGGAAGCGGCGAGGAGATATATACCTCGCTTCTTGACGCCGAGCTTTCGAGGGCGATGGCCCAGGCCGGCGGCATAGGGCTCGGTGAGATACTACTCCGTGACTTTACGAGTGCCGGGCCTCTTCCCCTGGATAAGAGCCTTCCCTTGAGGGCGTATTCCCCGAATCATGCGCCGGAGGCTCAAATTCCCTTTGCGCCTGAAGCCCCGGCAAGGAACATGGAATTCCGGTTCCCGGTCAGGGGAGATTCAAGGGTAAGCTCGGGTTTCGGGATGAGGACAGACCCCATGACCGGAGAGGAGAGATTCCACCACGGGATCGACATAGCGGCGGCTGAGGGCACGCCCGTATTCCCTGCCGCTCCGGGCAGGGTAGTATTCAGCGGCTTGAAAGGCGGTTACGGTAACCTAGTCGAGGTGCTCCATGATGACGGCCATATTACCAGGTACGGGCATAATGCCGAAAACCTCGTAAAGGCCGGGGACAGGGTCGATACCTCCAGGCCCATAGCATATGTCGGCTCGACCGGCCGGTCTACCGGGCCCCATCTCCATTTCGAGGTCTTGATGAACGGGATAGCCCTGAATCCTGACACTTTTTACGGCTGAGTCTGTTTCAGCCCGGGCTTGTCCGGAATATTGACGCAAATAGGACCCACACTCCTAAAGTTTTGTAAAAACGCCGCCGATATGGACGTAAGTTGATTTTAAAGGCACTTTAGGAGGATTTCATGAAAATCGGCGGCAAAAAGCCCGGCGGCGTGGGGACTGACAATTACGTAAAGAAGGCCGGGGAAAGCGGAAATGTCAAAAAAGGCGGAAATAGCGGGGGCGCTGCTTCCGGTGACAGCGTAGACATATCCCCCAAGGCAAGGGAGTTCCAGAGGGCCAAGTCGCTCCTTGACTCGGTACCTGACATGAGGGTCGAGAAGGTTGTAAAGCTCAAGAACGAAGTGGACCAGGGGAGCTACGAGGTAGACGCCGGCAAGGTAGCCGAAAAGATGATAGAGCGGGCGGTCAGGGACGCACTGCAAGCAAAAAAATAGGACGACATGAACGGGCTCATAGGACACCTTAAAAAAGAGATAGGGCTCTGCAAGGAGCTCATAGCCGTTCTCCACAGGGAGACGGAGTCCATAGTGGCGAGGGACTACAAGGCGCTCTATGAGGCCGCTGGTGAAAAAGAGGGGCTCGTAAGAAAGGTCAACGCCACGGCAGGGGCAAGGACAAGGCACATCGAAGAGGCGTGCGCTTCTCTTGGCATCCCGGCAGACAACGGGACAGCGCTCGATGGCATCGTTGAGCGCGGGGGAGAGCGCGGAGCCGAACTCGGCGAGTGCCTTAAGACGCTCGCCGCCCTTGCCGCGAGCATAAAGGAGCTTAACGACCTCAACAGCCTCGCCATCCGGAGTTCTCTCGATAACATCAAGAAGACCCTTGGATTCCTGGGCAATTTCCTTCAGCCGAGCGCGTACAAGCCCGGCGGCAAGGCCGAGGATTTCGCCTTCAAGGGCTCGCGCCTCAGCAAGGGGGCCTGACCATGTCGAGCCTGAACGGTGTTTTCAATATTGCCAAATCGGCCCTCATGACCAGCCAGAAGGCCCTGAACGTCACCTCACACAATATTTCCAACGCCAACACTGAAGGGTATACGAGGCAGCGGGCCGTCCTTGCGGCGAATAACCCGGTCACCTTCGGGGGCCTCCAGTTCGGCACGGGTGTAAGCGTCACGGCCATAGAGCGGGTCTATGATTCCTTCCAGACGGTCCAGTTAAGGAGCGCGGTATCGCTCTTTTCGAACTACGAGACCGCGGGCCGCCACCTCTATGCGCTCGAATCGATACTGAACGACTTCGACGGCTCGGGCCTGAGCTCCAGGCTCGACGCCCTCTTCAACTCGTTCCAGGAGCTGGCGGCGAACCCGTCGTCCTACGGCGAGAGGTCGTCTCTCATTGCAAGGGCCACCGTCCTCGCTGATACGATAAATTCCGTCGACAGCGCGATAAGGGACAACATATCGAATATAAGGGGCTCTATAGAGGCCAAGGTCGGCGAGATAAACGGGATAGCCTCCGAGATAGCTGGCCTCAACCAGCAGATATCGGCTACAGAGCTTTCCGGGATGGACGCGAACGACTTAAGGGACAGGAGGGACGTCCTCCTGGAGGACCTCTCGAAGCTCGTTGACGTATCGGTAGCCGAGAACGAGCAGGGCCAGGTAGACGTCTTCCTCGGCGGCTCCTTCATAGTCGCGGGCGTAAAGAGCTCGGAGATGACGGCAGGGACCGACCCGGACTCCACTGATTCCTTCAAGCTCTACCTGAACGGCGCGTCCATCGAGTCGAGGATTTCGAGCGGCAGCATAAAGGGCGACATCGACGGATACGCGTATTTCAAGGACGCCCACTCCAGGATAAACCTCCTTGCGGCATCTCTCGTAAAGGAGGTCAATCTTCAGCACTCGGCCGGATGGGGCCTTGACGGCTCGACCGGGGTCGATTTCTTCACCCCCCTTTCCGTGTCCACGAGGTCCGCGGGCACAAACCAGGGCGGCGCGGTCATATCAGGGGGCGCCATAACCGACTTGAGCCAGGTTACGCTCGACGACTATGAGATACGGTTTTCCGGGCCCGGCGCGTATACGGTATTCAATATCGGGCAAAATAGCGTTGTAGCGACCGGCGCTTATACATCGGGCTCGGCGATAGGTTTCGACGGCCTGAGCGTCACCATAACCGACGGCACGCGCCCGCCTGCGGCGGGGGACAAGTTCATGGTCAGCGCCACCGAGAACGCGGCCAGGGATTTCTCCGTAGCGGTCACAGACCCTGACAAGATCGCGGCTTCTTCCACGTCCGCCGGCATCCCCGGCGACAACACGAACGCCACTGCGCTCGCAGAGCTGAGGGACAAGGGGTCTATAAACGGCGCTTCGTTCGGGAGCTTCTACAACAGGGTGGTCACGGATCTGGGGACCAGCGCCAGCAACGCGAAGGCCAGGGCCGAGGCGCAGAAGATATACATGTCCGAGCTCCGGGCCGCCAGGGATTCGGTATCCGGGGTCTCCATAGAGGAGGAGGCCATAAACCTCGTGAAGCTCCAGAGGGCATACGAGGCGGCGGCAAAGGTCATGTCGACGGTCGACCAGATGCTTGAGACACTCCTCAGTATCAGATAGGAGGCGGTAAAATGAGGGTCACCCAGAAGCTTTCATATGACAGGTACGTTAGCGACCTGCTTCTCCGCCAGGAGAAGATATACAACATAAACAAGCAGATATCGTCCGGGCGGAAGGTCAACGCCCCCTCCGACGACCCGGTGAACGCGCACAAGATACTGACATCCAAGTCCCTGATATCCCAGTTCGGCCAATACGATAGGAACATCGGCTATGCCCTTTCGCACCTGGGGATTACCGAGCAGGCGCTGGACAGGGCCAAGGACGCGGTCATAAGGCTCCAGGAGCTCGCGGTCACGGCCGCCAGCGGCACTACGACCACGGAGACAAGGGCCATGATAAAGGCCGAGGTCGACAACCTCTTCGACGAGCTCGTCAGCATAGGGAATACCAGGTTCGACAACAGGTATGTCTTCGCGGGATACAGGTCCGATTCACCTGCGTTCGACTCTGCCGGCGCCTACCAGGGCGACGCAAACGTGCAGGCGATCAAGATAGGCTCTTCGGCCTCGGTCGACATGGCGCTTAACGGCGGGGAAGTCTTCGGAGGGAGCGGCGGCGGTACCGACATAATGGCGACGGTCGCGGCGTTTTCAGCCGCGCTGGCCGCGGACGACGGCGACGGCGTGCGCGCGGCCATAGACGGCCTCGATGCGGGCCTTCAGCAGCTGTCAAAAGGGGTCTCCGACATAGGCGGCAGGGTCTCCAGGCTCAACGCCGCCGAGCAGGACCTCTCGGTCTACAAGCTCGAGCTTGAGTCGACCGTATCCATCCTCGAGGACGCGGACATGGCGGAGCTCATAACCGACCTCAAGGCCGGCGAGGTGGCCCTGCAGGCCGCGCTCGCATCCGCCGGAAGGGTCTTTAGCCTCAGCATATTCGATTACCTGCGTTGATCAAGCCTGGGGTGGATATGGCAACCTCGGAAAACCTGAGAAGGCAGCACGGCGAGCTCCTGAGGGAAATTACGGAGCTTGTAAAATCCCTTAACGCCGGGGCTCTGAAAAATAACGTCGAAAAGGCTGAAGAGAGGCTTTCACGGCTATCTGGAAAGCTCTCGGTGCATGTCGAATCCGAGGTATGCTCTCTCAGAGAGGCAATTTCACGGAAGAGTATGGCCTCGCACAGGGCCGACGCCCGCAGGTTCATCGACGAGATGGAAATGATGCTCGCGTCCTTCACGTCATACAGGCTTAGGTGGGGCGATCCCGGCTCAATTCGGGCGAATCCCGCCGGGTTCATGCAGGAGACGAGAAGGCTATTTTACGCGATCGCAAAGATGATAGAACGGGAGGACCGGGGGCTTTTCAGCCTGCTTGACAGCGCTGCGTGAAAATAGGATAACCGGGCAACCGGCTCGGAAAACAAGTAAGCCAGGGAGGGCGAAATGCTGGTACTGACAAGGAAGTCGGGAGAGGGGATAAGGATCGGCGACGATATCAAGCTCGTAGTCGCCGAGGTCAAGGACAACCATGTGAAACTCGGGATAGATGCCCCGCAGAGCTGCCAGGTGCACCGCGAGGAGATCTACTTGAGGATACAGGAAGCGAACATGAAGGCCGCCGGGCTTCCGAGCGAAGTGGCTGAAAACTTGAAAGGATTCAGGAAAAAATGAACACTGCGACAGTAAAGGCTCCTTCGCACATGGTAAGCTTCGCGACGACCCGCTTCGGCGAGATATCGGTCGCTGAGAATAAGGTGATCCGGTTCGTACAGGCCATGCCGGGTTTCGAGAGGCTTAAGAGGTTCATAATAATAGACCACGACGAACAGGGCACGTTCAGGTGGATGCAGTCGGTCGACGAGCCGGGAGTGGCCTTTCTCCTTACGGACCCGAACGCCTTCAAGCCCGGTTACTCGGTCCCGCTCAAGAAATGGGAGATGGAAAAGCTGGGGGCCGATAGCCCGGACGGCCTCGTAACGCTCGTAATGGTCTGTGTTGCCCGCGATGCGAGGGAACTGAGCCTCAACCTCAAGGGCCCGGTCGTCTTCAACGCCGAGACCATGAACGCCATACAGTGCGTAATTGACAGGGACGATTACCCTTCCAATTTCCCAATCAAGGTCTAACCCCGGAAAGAAGACCGCTCTCTTTTCCGGTCAGCCTACGCAAATGCCTTGTATGGAATGAGATTCATTGACAGGGAAATCTTTTCCTTATTCATTCCATGCCTTGTCAGATATTTGACTTTCGCTGTCCCGATTCTGCCTTAACCCAACCCGCATGTAGTGCTTCTTCTTATAACACGCTGATTTAATTAATTTTTTTCAAAGTAACCCCTTTCTCTTTAAGGTGGCACGCATATTGCTAAGTATTTATTGCGATATCAATCCGCACCTTAAAACTTAAGGAGAGCTTATTCATGGACTTGAACGGCAGGACCATACTCATTACCGGCGGCACGGGCTCCCTCGGAAAGAAGCTCACCAGGAAGATACTTTCGAGGTACAGGCCCAAAAGGCTCGTGATCTTGAGCAGGGACGAGCTCAAGCAGTCGGAGATGATGCAGGCGTTCAACGACCCGTCTTTGAGGTTCTTCATAGGCGACGTAAGGGATAAGGAGAGGCTTTACAGGGCCTTTGACGGGGTCGACTACGTCGTCCATGCGGCGGCCCTTAAGCAGGTCCCGGCAGCCGAGTACAACCCGTTCGAGGCGATAAAGACCAATGTCCTCGGCGCGCAGAACGTCATAGACGTATGCGTCGACCTGGGGATCAAAAAGGTCGTCGCGCTTTCTACCGACAAGGCCGCAAACCCCATTAACCTCTACGGCGCGACAAAGCTCTGCTCGGATAAGCTCTTCATAGCCGGCAACTCCTATGCCGGGTCCAAGCCCACGAGGTTCTCGGTAGTCAGGTACGGGAACGTCGTCGGGAGCCGCGGCAGCGTTATCCCTCTCTTTTTAAGGTTGAAGGATAAGGGCGTGCTCCCCGTAACCGATACCAGGATGACAAGGTTCTGGATTACCCTCGACGAGGGCGCCGAGTTCGTGCTCGCGTCACTCGAAAGGATGAAAGGCGGAGAGATATTCGTCCCGAAGATACCGAGCGCCGCGATTACGGATGTGGCCAAGGCAATCGCCCCTGAATGTTCGATAGATGTCGTAGGCATACGCCCGGGCGAAAAGCTCCATGAAACGCTCATATCCGAGGACGACGGCAGGCTCACCCTCGAATACGACGACTACTTCGTCATACAGCCCCAGTTCAAGTGGTGGGGGGAGGAGAGGAAGAACGGCGGCAAGCCAGTAGCCGAGGGCTTCGTCTACTCGAGCGAGAGGAACGATCACGTGCTGAGCGTTCTCGAGATAAAGAATATAATACAGGAGTTCTCGAATGGAGAAGACAGCCATATCCTACGGGCGGCAAACAATTGACCTTTCCGACATAGAGGCTGTCACGAGGTCTCTCGAGGGGATGCTTACCCAGGGCCCGCTCGTCGAGGCCTTCGAGGCGGAGATCGCCGGATACACCGGAGCAAAATACGCGGTCGTCTGCTCGAACGGGACCGCCGCGCTCCATCTCGCGATGAAGGCCGCCGGGCTCGGCGAGGGACACAAGGCCGTGACCTCCCCGATAACCTTTCTCGCCTCGGCGAACGCGGCGCTTTACGCGGGCGCGAGGCCTGATTTCGCCGACATAGAGGCGGACGGCATGAACATAGACCCCGAAAGCGTCAGGATAAAGGCCGAAAAGGACAGGGCCGTAAAGGCCGTCATACCGGTCCATTTTGCCGGGGTCCCGTGCCGCATGGAGGAGATACGGGAGACCGCCCTCAAGCACGGCCTCACTGTCATCGAGGACGCCTGCCACGCGCTCGGGGCCGAGTGGACCGACTCAAACGGGCAGGTCCGCAGGGTGGGCTCGTGCAGCCATTCGGACATGACCGTCTTCAGTTTCCATCCTGTAAAGTCCATAACGACAGGCGAGGGCGGGGCGGTCACGACCAACGATCCAGCAATTTATGAAAAGCTCAAGACGCTCCGGAGCCACGGTGTAGTGAAGGAGCCAGCAAGGCTTTCGAAGGCCGAGGGCCCCTGGTATTACGAAATGCAGGACCTCGGTTTCAACTACAGGCTTCCGGACATCAACTGCGCTCTCGGCATAAGCCAGATTAAAAAGCTCGACCGCTTCGTCGAGAGGAGGGCCGGGATCGCAGCCCTCTACGAAAGGCTCTTCTCCAAGTACACGTTCATGAAGCCCCCAAACGTACCGGCCGGCGCCAGGAGCGCGTGGCACCTCTATCCTGCCAGAATACCGTTTGACGAGCTCGGGGTCGAGAGGAAAGACCTCTTCAGGCTCATGTCGGAGATAGGCATCGGCCTCCAGGTCCATTACATACCCGTCCATACGCAGCCCTATTACATGTCCATGGGGTTCAAGCCGGGGGACTTCCCCAGGGCGCTCAGGTTCTACGCCGAGGAGGTAAGCCTCCCCATATACCCGCTCCTTTCGGACGAGGAGGCCGGGGCCGTTGCCGAGGGGCTCCTTTCGTCCCTGGCCTGCCTTTCGGTCCAGGCTAAAAGGCCGGTTGCCGTTTAATTAAAGGGGGTGCGCCTATGATGCCTACATACGTGTGCGGGAAATGCAAAAAAGAATACTGCGGCTGGGGCGCCGAATACATGATAAGGTCCGGAAGGGACTCGTGCCCGGAGTGCGAAGGCGAGCTTACCGAGAAAAAGGACGCCGGAAAGGCCGACGCGCGCAAGAACGCCGCGAGACGCGGTGAAGCCGCCTGAGAGGGCGGGAATACTGACTGAAAGGCGGGATTATGAGAAGCGTCATCAATATAGGAACTAGGCCGGTCGGCACGGGATACCCGGCCTATGTGATAGCCGAGATAGGCTCGAACCACGATGCTGACCTCGGGAGGGCCAGGGAGCTCATAGAGGCGGCGAAATACGCCGGCGCTGACGCGGTAAAGTTCCAGTCCTTTACGGCCGAGGGGCTCCTGAACCCCTTGAGGCCCGACGGGAGCGGAAAATGGGCGCCGCACCCGGCGTACCCTGTATTGGAAAGGCTTACGCTCCCGGAGGAATGGCACAGAATACTGATGATGCACTGCGCCTCCGTAGGGATAACCTTCCTTTCCGCGCCGTTCGAGAGCAAGAGGGCCGCGTTATTGAGCGAGATAGGGGTCGAGGCATTCAAGCTCGCGTCAGGCGAGCTTACGAACGAGCCGTTCATCGAGGAGGTGGCCTCCTTTGGAAAGCCGGTCATATTATCCACGGGCGCGGCCTACATGGAAGAGGTAAGGAGGGCCGTCGAGCTCGTAACAGGGCGGAAGAACCACCAGGTCGCGCTACTCCACTGCGCTTCGCTCTACCCGCCTTCATACGAGGACGTTAACATCAGGGCCATGGCCGCGCTCGCGAGGGAATTCGCCTGTCCTGTCGGGATATCCGACCACACGCCGGGGAGCAGCGTGGCCCTCGGGGCAGTGGCGCTCGGGGCCTCGATCATAGAAAAGCATTTGACTCTCGATAGAAATCTTAAAGGCCCTGACCATCCGTATGCAATGGAGGTCGAGGAGTTCAGGACGATGGTATCCGAGGTAAGGAACCTCGAAAAGGCGCTCGGTGACGGCATTAAGATTCCGTCGCCTAACGAGATGGCCGAAAGGACCGGCGCGAGGAGGTCCATATACGCGAAGGCCGACATACCGAAAGGCGAGGTCGTCACCTCGGATAAAGTGAAGCTCGTCCGCCACGCATACGGGCTTGAGCCTAAAGAACTGGGGCGCATCATAGGGAGCGTCGCGGCAAGGGACCTCCATAAGGATATGCCGGTAAGGAGCGAGGACTTATGCAGATAACGGATAAGGACGTCAAAGCGGCCATAGGCCCGGTAGTAGGAATAGTGCAGGCCCGCATGGGCTCTACCAGGCTCCCTGGGAAGGTAATGAGGGAGATAGGCGGAAAACCCATGCTGTGGCACGTGGTGACGAGGCTCGCCGCCGCCAAACTCGTAGAGAAGATCGTGGTCGCGACGACCCAGGAGGGGTCGGACGACAGGATCGCGGAGTGGTGCGCCGAAAACAACGTGTGCTGCCACAGGGGGAGCGTAAACGACGTCCTGGACAGGTACTTCTATGCCGCTTTGGCATCCAGGGCCAGGACGGTCGTGAGGATAACCTCGGATTGCCCATTGCTCGACCCGGCGCTGGTGGACAGGGCCATAAGGAGGTTCAGCGAGGGAGGGCTCGATTACGTAAGCATAGACCCGAGCTTCCCTGACGGGCTCGACGCCGAGGTCTTCTCGTTCGAGGCCCTTGAGAAGGCCTATATGAAGGCCGCGCTTTCCTCGGAGCGCGAGCACGTGACCCCGTACATCTGGAAAAACCACACCATTTTCAGGATATGCAAGATACGGTGCGATAGCGATCTATCGAAGATGCGCTGGACCGTCGACGACGAACGTGATTTGACGCTCGTGAACGCCATATACGACGGCATCGGCGCGAACGGCAGGATTTTCCACATGGACGAGATACTGAGATTTCTGGAGGCTCATCCTTCGTTTCTGGAGATAAATGCGGATATTGATCGGAACGAGGGCTATGCCAAGTCCTTGAGGGAAGACGAGGCGATATAATAGGCAACCTCTAAAAGTTTGATTTTTTTCCGGACTCTGTATCAGGCCGTGAATAAAAATGCTCACATATTTTTAGAGGGTGTTCCTCAATGAAAGAGCTGCCCAACAAATTATTTTGAGAGGTGGACGACAATGGAACCGGCGCTTAAAAAAAATAATGAAGTGAGCCTTTTCCCCGCATCCGACGCCATGTGGGAAAGGTCGGTCAAGGTAATACCGGCCGGGACCCAGACCCTGAGCAAGGGGCCCGACCAGTTCGTCAGGGGCGTAACCCCCAAGTACCTTTGCCGCGGCAAGGGCGCCCACGTATGGGACCTGGACGGGAACGAGTACATAGACTACCCCCTGGCGCTCGGGCCGATACTCCTCGGCTACGACTATGCGCCGGTTAGCGAGGCTGTCATAAGGCAGGTCAGGGAGGGAACGACTTTCACCCTCATGCACCCGCTTGAGGTCGAGGTAGCCGAGCTCATGCGCTCGATCATCCCGTGCGCCGAGATGGTCAGGTTCGGCAAGAACGGCGCCGACGCCACGAGCGCCGCTGTCAAGGTCGCCAGGGCCTCTACGGGCAGGGACCACATCGCGTACTGCGGCTACCACGGCTGTCAGGACTGGTACGCAATCGTGACACCCCGTAACAAGGGCATCCCGCGCAATCTGGCCGATTACATGCACAAATTCGAATACAACCAAATAGAGACCCTTGAGAGGGTGTTCGCCGAAAACCCCGGGAAGATCGGCTGCGTCATAATGGAGGTCCCCGGAACCGACCCGCTCGTGGACCCGGAGACCGGAAGGAACTTCCTTCAGCTCGCAAAGGAGATTGCGAACAAGAACGGCGCGCTATTCGTGCTCGACGAGATAGTGACCGGCTTCAGGTATTCGCTCGGGGGCGCGGGGAAATATTACGGGGTCGTCCCTGACCTCGCCTGCTTCGGAAAGGGCATGGCGAACGGGTTCCCTATATCGGCCATCGCCGGAAAGCGCGAGTTCATGAAGGAATTGAACGAGGTCTTCTTCTCCATGACCTACTCGGGAGACGCGATAGGCCTTTCCGCTGCCAAGGCCACCATAAACGAGCTTATGACGAAGCCCGTAATAGAACGTATCTGGGAGGCGGGCAAGAGGCTCCATGATGGCATAAACGGATTCGCAAAAGAGATAGGCGCGGATTTCAGCATAACCGGTAAGCCGCCGAGGGGAGGCATATCAGCGAGGAATTCCGGAGGCGAGGAAGACCTCCTTTTAAAGAGCATATTCCTCCAGGAGACCGTGAAGAGGGGAGTGCTCTACGGCGGGCCTGTCTTCATAAGCTACTCGCATACCGACGAGGACATAGCAAAGACCATAGAGGCCTCAAGGGAGGCGCTCTCGGTCCTCAAGAAGGCGGTCGAGAGCGGAAACCCTGCGGGATTTCTGGTAGGCGAGCCGATAGGCGTCGTATTCAGGCAGAGGAACTGAGCACGAGTTTTTTTTGAATCAGAACGCGGCAAGGAGAATCGGATTGATGGGAAAAAGCCTTAAAACGCTTGTAGTGGGCTGCGGCTCAATAGGAAAGCGGCACATTAAGAACCTTGCGTCGCTCGGCGTAAGGGATTTCATACTCTGCGACACGAATACTGCCACGCTCGAGAGGGCAGTGAGGGGCCTTGAGAGGCCGATCATGACTACGAGCTTCAACGACGCGCTTGCGAAGCTGCCGGACGCGGCCGTCATATGCACGCCGTCTTCCATGCACCTCGATATGGCGCTCCAGCTCGCCAGGCGCGGGGTGCACATCCTCATAGAAAAACCCCTTTCGGACAAGCTGGACGGAGTAACTGAGCTTGCAAGGCTCGTCGAGGAGAAGGGCATAACGGCCATGATGGCCATGTGCTATAGGTTCCATCCCGTTTTCCTCCAGATAGAAAGCCTCCTTGCGTCCGAGGTCATCGGCAAGGTCCACCATGTCAATTACTACGGCGGACACTATCTCCCGGACTGGCACCCCCAGGCCGATTACAGGACTGAGTACGCGGCGAGGAAGGAACTCGGCGGAGGGGTAGTCCTTACGAGCATACACGGGCTCGACAACATCAGGTGGCTCTTCGGCGAGGTCGACGAGGTCTTCGCGTTCGTAGACAGGGTGAGCGGGCTTGAGATGGATGTCGAGGACATCGTCACAGGCGTCATGAGGCTTAAAAGCGGGGCGTACGTGAACTGGCAGACCGATTTCATCCAGAGGGCCAACCAGCACAGGCTGGTCGTAGCCGGCTCGAGGGGGACCATAAGGGCTGACCTGCTGGACGGTACGGTGGAGACCTATTCGGCGGAGCTTGGCAAGTGGTACTCGGGGAGGATCGGCTTCGAGGTCAATGAAATGTACATGGCCGAATCGAGGCATTTCCTCGAATGCATAGAGAGGGGGCTTACCCCGCGCGCCGGCGTGCGCGACGGGATAGCGACACTCGAACTGGCGCTAAGGGTGAAGGGCTCGAGGAACCTCGTCGAGGGGAGGGAGGCCCGGTGCAAAACGGCGTGACCTTCTGGACCGAGGGAGGCTCCTCCGTCGGGATGGGGCACGTGATGCGCTGCATCAACATAGCGCACGCGCTCGAGTCAGAAGAGCTCCCGCTCCATTTCCTCGTGAATAACGAACGGCCCGTCATAGACAGGCTAAACTCAGAGGCGCTCTTCCATATCACCTATCCCATAACGGGCAGGCACGCAAGCCGTCTTACAGGCGGTGTCGTGGTGATAGATACAAAGAGGGACGTCTGCGAGCAGGTGCACGCCCTCAAGGGCGAAGGCAAGAAGGTCGTACTCATCGATAACGTATCCTCCGGAGAGGCCGACGCGGTAGTCATGCCGACGCCGCTTTACAGGGGAGGGGTGAACAGCAACCTCCTTTCCGGGAACGAATACATAATCATCGGCGAGAACTTCAGGCGGGCAAGGGACGTGAAAAGGCCCGGCCACTCCATCCCGTTCAAGGTGCTCGTCACCATGGGCGGCTCGGACCCTTTCAACCTCACCGAGCTTGCGCTCAAGGGCCTTTACGAGATCAAGGACATAGAGGTAACCGCCGTCATAGGGCCTGCCTTCAGGACCGGCGGCGCCCTGGATGAATTCATGGCCGGTTGCGACGGCAGGTTCAGATTCGCGCATAACGTAAGGGACCTGGCGCCTCTCATGAAACAGGCGCACCTGGCCTTCACGGCAATGGGCACGACGGCATTCGAGCTTGCGTACATGGGCGTGCCATCGGTCCTTATAGGGAATTACGAGGGCGACAGGGAGGACCTAGCCGCAATCGAAAGGCTCGGGATATCGAAGAGCCTCGGCTACCAGGCGGAAGTAAGCGCGGACAGCATAGCCGATGCAGTCGATTTTTTTAAAACCAACAGGCGGAAGTGGGAGGAGATGTCCGCTAGGGCGATGAGCCTTACCGACGGAAAGGGCGCTTTCCGGATAGCATCGCTCATAAGGTCGCTCCTCGACGGGGCCCGTGAAGCGGGGGAGATGTAGATGGCTGAAATAATTCACGCGGGAGAAGTCGTTGGAAACGCGAACGGCTACGGAATAATCGACTGCGCCGAGTGCGGTTTCATACACATGGACCCGGTGCCTGAACCCTCCGAGCTTGAGAGGGTCTACGCCGAGGAATATTACAGGGATGAAAAGCCGCTTTTCATCGAGCGCGTCATAGAGGACCTGGACTGGTGGAGGTCGGTCTACGACGAGAGATTCGATTTTCTTGAATCGAGGCTCGGGGACGGCATGCGCTCCATACTCGACATCGGCTCAGGCCCCGGATATTTCCTCAAAAGGGGCATGGAGCGGGGCTGGAGCGGGCTTGGCATAGAGCCTTCGAGGCAGGCCGCTGCGCACGCCATGACGCTCGGCGTCGAGGTCATAAACGGTTTTTTCAACGAGGAGACGGCCTCCGGTATCAAGAGGAGGTTCGACGCGCTCCACCTCTCAGAGGTGCTTGAGCATGTGCCGCAGCCGGAGGCGCTCCTTCGGACGGCTTCAGGGCTCCTTTCAAAGGGCGGGATCATTTGCTGCGTCGTCCCCAACGACTTCAGCCCCGTCCAGAAGGTATTGACCGACAGGCTCGGGTTCGGCCGCTACTGGCTCGCCCCTCCGCACCATGTAAACTATTTCAGCTTCGAGTCTTTGTCGACACTCCTTGAAAGGTCCGGGTTCAGGGTGGTCGGGAGGACCTCCATGTTCCCCATTGACCTTTTCCTCCTCATGGGAGACAACTACGTCGGTAACGACCAGCTCGGAAGGGAATGCCACGCGAGGAGAAAAAAGCTCGACCTGATGCTCAACGAGCCTGTCCTCGCCGGCTTTAAAAAGGAGATGTACGAGCTCATGGCCAGGCACGGCATAGGCAGGGAAATGGTCATATACGGGGTCAAGGAATGAGACTGGACAGTTGCAGGATATGCGGCGGAGCTGAAGCAGCGGCAACCGCGATGGTTTCAGGATACCGGTACGTAAGGTGCGCCTCTTGCGGTGTGGAGCGGATGGCTGTGTACCCTTCAGCCGAGGAATGCAGTCGGTTTTACGAGTCCGGCTACATGGTGAAGGAATTCAACAACCTGGGGCATCATCTCCATTTTGCGCCGGAGTACAGGGAGACCTATTTCGCGGAAAAGGACCTGACCTTCGCTGATCTCAAGTTGGACCGTGCGGCGCTACGGGGCAGGAGGCTCCTTGACGTAGGCTGTGCGAACGGACAGTTCATCGAGTACGCGAACAGGCTCGGCATGGACGGCTCCGGCATAGACATCTCGGTGGAGATGGTCGAGGCCGCCAGGAAGAGCGGACTCCGCTGCGTCGTAAAGGACCTGTTCGATATGGAAGGCGAATATGACATGCTCACCTTCTGGGATGTGATAGAGCACGTGCCGGACCCGAGGCGGATGCTCGAGAAAACATGTTCTCTCCTTACAGTTAATGGAGAGGTGGTCATCCAGACCCCGTGCACAGGCATGATATCGGAGCTTTTTGGCGACAGGTGGCTGTATTACCTTCCGGTCCAGCACCTGCACCTATTCTCGCAGGAGTCGCTCTTCAGGCTCCTTTCGGAGACGGGCTTCGCGGTCGTAAGCTGGGTGAGGTTCGGTAGCTGCAACCCGAAGGGCTCCATACCGGACCTGAATAAAAGGGCCATAGACACAATAGCGAAGCGTCTGGGTATAGGCGACACCATAGCCCTCAGGGCAAGGAAGGTGGACAATTGACAGGACTCTTCAGCCTCGCAGGCAAGACCGCGCTCGTGACCGGGGGCGGAAGCGGCCTCGGGCAGGCCATAGCCGTCGGCCTTTCCAGGGCGGGCGCATCCGTTGCGGTGGCGGGCAGGGACGTATCGAAGCTTGACGAGACCGTGCGCCTCATAGCGGGTTCCGGCGGGTCGGCCTTTCCGGTCCGCATGGATATCCTCGACGGGGAATCGGTCAGGCAGGCCGTCCAGGAATCCGCGAAAAAGGGCGGAGGCATACACATACTCGTCAATTCGGCAGGAGTGCACCTTAAAAAACCGACGCTCGAAGTGACCGAGGAGGAGTGGAGCCGCGTGCTGGACACCAACCTCACAGGCGCGTTCAGGGTCTGCAGGGCGGTCGGGACGATAATGAAAAAGCAGGGCGGCGGGAAGATAATCAATATCGCCTCGCTCGGCTCTTTCAGGGCGTTAAAGGATGCAGCCGCGTACACTTCATCAAAGGCGGGCCTTGTGCTCCTTACGATGAACCTGGCGGTAGAGCTCGCCCCTGACAACATACAGGTGAACGCCATAGCGCCAGGCGTATTCAGGACCGCCCTTAACGAGAAGGTGCTTGTTGGCGAGAGGCTTGAGAGGATACTCGCGAATACCCCCATGCAGCGCCTCGGCAGGGCCGAGGAGCTGGCAGGCACGGCGGTCTATCTCGCGAGCGCGGCATCCGATTTCGTGACCGGCGCTGTAATACCGGTTGACGGCGGGTTTCTCGCCTGGGGCATATGACGATAAAGAGATCCATATTGATACTAGGCGCGGGTCCCATGCAGGTGCCTCTTATTAAAAAGGCCAGGAGCATGGGCATTTTTGCGATCGCCTCGGACAAGAACCCGGAGGCTGAGGGCTTTAAAGAGGCCGACCTGCCGCTCGTGCTGGATATAAAAGACCCTGAAGCGCACGTCCAGTGGGCGCTTGAGAACCGAGAACGTCTCAATCTGAGCGGTGTCGTAGCTGGCGCTGACGTAGCCATAACGGCGGCTTCTGTTTCGGACGCGCTCGGCCTTCCCGGCATACCCGTCGAGGTCGCCGAGAGGTCGAATAACAAGTGGCTCATGAAGAAGCGGTGGCTTGCGGACGGGGTCCCGACACCTTACGCCGAAGAGGTCGTAAGCCTTTCAGAGGCCCGGACTGCGGCTGAGAGGGTCGGCTTTCCATGCATGGTAAAGGCCATAGACAACGCCGCTTCAAGGGGCTCGCGGAGGATAGATTCACTTGATGAGCTTCCCGAGGCCCTTGAGGACGCAAAAAAACATTCATCTACTCGGACCGCCCTTATTGAGGAGTTCGTCGAGGGGGACGAGCAGAGTGTAGAGCTTATCGTTCACGAAGGAAGGCATTACAGGTTCGGCATCGTGGACAGGCACTTCGGTTTCCGGCCCTTCCCCATAGAGACCGGCCACACGAACCCCACGGCCCTTCCGGCTTCGGCCCAGGAAGGCCTTTACGAACTCGTGACAAGGGCCGCAACTTCCCTTGGCATCGAATTCGGCCCGTATAAGGCCGATACCATAATGACAAAAAAGGGGCCGATGGTCCTCGAGCTTCCGGCGAGGCTTTCAGGAGGCTTCCATTCGCAGTATACTACACCGCTCGCAACCGGTTTGGAGCCGCAGAAGATGGCCATAGCCCTCGCAACGGGGCTTCCGGTCAAGGATGAGTATTTCACGCCCTCCCACGACAGGGCCGCGGTCTGCAAGGCTGTATTCCCCGAGCCGGGGATTGTGAGCTCGGTCGAGGGCCTTGTGGAAGTGAAAACGCTACACGGGGTAGAGGAGGTCTTCCTGATGGTAAGGCCCGGGGATGAGGTCCTTCCATACAGGAACTGCGGCCACAGGGTCTGTTATATCATCGCGACCGGCAGCACCAGGACCGAAGCGCTGGAGAACTGGGAGAAGGCGGCAAGGACATTGAGGATAGTAACCGTTCCCGCGAGGAATTATGCTTAGCCCGATAAAGAAAAGAACCGCGAAAGGCAAGGGGCTCAATACGGTCTTTGGCGGCCGGGAGCTTAATAATCTTGCGCTTGACCTCCTTGTGCTAGGCCCAGGAGACACCTTTACACTTGAAACAGGCGAGTACGAAATAGCGATAGTCCCGCTTACGGGCGATGCTGTCTTTTCCTCCGAGAGCGGCGCGTACAGGCTCCAAAGGGAGAGTGTCTGGAAAACCCCCGCTTCAGCCTTGTGCATCCCAAGGGATTCGAATGCGGCGATCAGGGCCGAAAGATATAGCGAGTTTGCGATGTGCAAGGCCAGGACGGATGAAAAGAGGGCCGTTTTCCACGTGCCTTCAGGCAGGGAGAAGACCGTAGGCAGGGACGCATGGAAGAGGAAGGTTGTAGACATAATCGGCCAGGAGGAGGGCGCATCCAGGATAGTCCTCGGCGAGACCTTCAACCCTCCCGGAGGCTGGTCGAGCTTCCCGCCCCACAAGCACGATACCGAAATACCCGGACAAGAGGCCAGGATGGAGGAGATATATCTTTTCAGGCTCGACCCGGCAAGCGGATTCGGCACACAGACCATATACGGCGACCAGGGGAGCCATTCCTTCATGGTCAAGGACTACGACGCGGTGACGATACCCTGGGGCTATCACCCGGTCTCGGCCATGCCCGGACATTCCCTTTACTATCTCTGGTTCCTTGCCGGGGAGGGCAGGACCTTGCGGCCCAATACGGACCCGAAATTCAAATGGCTCGAGGCTTAGCCAATGCTTAACCTGTACACGATGTTCCACTGTAACCTCGCCTTCTCCTCCATCCCGAGGGAGCACTTCCCGCTCGTGGTCGAGAGGTGCTATGCCCCGCTCCTTGGCCTTGCCGAGAGCGGCATACCGGTCGCCATCGAGATGACCGCGTGGACGCTTAAGGAGGTCAACACCATCGACCCCTATTTCATCGAGAGGCTCCGCACGCTCTGGGATGAGGGAAGATGCGAGTTCATCGGCTCCGGGTATTCGCAGTCGATATTTCCGCTCGTCCCGGCTGAGGTCAACAGGTGGAACCTGGAGCTGGGGAACAAATACTATCTTGACCTCCTGGGGAGGAGGCCGAAGATAGCCCTCGTGAACGAGCAGACTTTTTCAAGGGGCATCGTGGACCTATATAAAGAGGCCGGATACGATGCGATAATCATGGACTGGAACAACTCGTTCCAGCATAACAGGTACCCTCTCCAATACAAATACCTCCCGCAGAGGGCAGCCGGACTTTCCACTGAAATAGAAGTCATATGGAGCCATTCCATCGCCTTCCAGAAGTTCCAGAGGTGCGTGCACGGCGAGATACCCGAGGCCGAGTATTTCGAGTATCTCTTCTCCCACGCGTCAAAGGGCGAGGAGAGGGGATTCACCGCGTACACTAACGACGCCGAGGTCTTCGGATACAGGCCCGGGGGCGAGCCGACGTCAGTGGATGAGCACGCCAGGATGGCGGGCTTGCTCAGGAAGGCGGCTGAAGACCCGAGGGTAAGGCTAACGACCCCCGGCCGTATGCTCGAATCCCTCAGGGGCCGCGAGGGCGCCGGGAATCTCATACGGCTCGAGTCGGTCGAGACCCCGGTAGTATGCAAGAAGCAGGAGAAGTACAACCCGCTACGCTGGGCCGCCTCGGGCAGGGACAGCATACACGTGAACACCGAATGCCACAGGGTCTACAATAATTTGAAGGCCCTTATAAGGCAGGGCGCCCTTGAGAGGGAATCGATAGAGGACTTCAAGGAGGTGCTCTGCGATCTATGGGGGAGCGATTACAGGACCAACACGATAGACGAGAAATACGCCTGGTTCCAGAACAGGCTCGGGTGGCTCAAGATGGAGACGGAGAGGCTCCTCGGAAACCATCAGCACAGGACCCCGCTCCTTGCCTGGGTCTACGGCGGAAACCTCGTATCTCCGGCGCTCGCACTGGACGGAGAGGAGGGGCGCGTGGACGGAGCCTCAATGGGCGCAGAAGGGCGCTCCCGGATCCGGTCTTCCGAAAGCGAGCTGAAGGTTTCGACACCGGCCGTTATCGCCGAGTTCATACCTAACAAGGGCTATGCGATAAAATCCCTCGTCTTCCCGTCTATTTCAAATTCGCCCCTTCTTGGAACTCTTCCGCACGGTCATTACGAGGACATGAGGCTCGGGGCCGACTACTTCAGCGGCCACCTGATACATACCTCGCGCGAAGGTAAGCAGACGGCCGACCTCGGCCGTTCGCACGTGGATGTAAAGGATGAGCGCGAGAAGGTAAGCGTCCTCATAAGAAGCCCGCTCGACATCGGGGTCCTCTGGAAAAGGTACGACATCTCGAAGACGGAGCCGGAGGTCGGGATAAGCTACAGGCTCAAGGTGAACGGCCTCGCGGCATCGTCGCTCCGGGCCGGCATATTCACTCTCGTCCCTTCGAGCTTCGATCGCGGGAGCCTCTGGTTCGAGACCGTAAACGGCGGCCGGGGCCCCGAGAGATTCATCCTCGGCGGGCATTCGATCACCCACGAGGAGCCTGTAAGTCAGGGAGTGTCCGCAAGCTCATGTCTCGGCGCGACCGAGGGCTGGTTGAGGATAGGTGACAGGGAGAAGGCAATAGAGATCTCGACTGATAAGGCAAGGCTCTATACGGTCCCCATGCTGAGATACATGGAACTCCCCGGCGAAGACTCCTTCTTCCTGCGGGTCTATCATTCGTTAGGCGAGTTCGACGACACCGCGTGGTGGGTCTGGAGGGGCTTTAACGAGGCCGTCTTCACGATAAGGGCTGTGAGGAGCTGACGGATATGGGGCTGCTTGAAAAAAACATCGAGGCCATAGGGAAGAAGGACAGGGCCCTCGCCGAGCGCGTAACCGGATGGAACGGCGAGTTTGTCAAAGTCGAGGCCGCCAAATCAGGGGAGCCGACCTTCAGGCACATGGGCCGCCTCTTCCATAGCGCGTACGACCCGGCAAAGGAGGCCGGGGCGCAGGCCGAGGAGCTGGCCTCGAAAAAGGCGCACTGGGTGCTCATTTTCGGTTTGGGCTGCGGGCACCTCCTTAAAGCGCTCGTGGAAAAAGGGCAGAAAAAGGTGGTTGTGTACGAGCCTTCGCCGGAGATCCTTCACGGGGTCCTGAGGCAGGCCGACCTCTCCGATATCCTCGCGCTCGATGATGTTTTTGTTCATGACGACATGCAGGGCGTGGTCGCCGCGGTAAGAAGCATGGACGGCTTCGACGATCTCCTTTGCTATACGACCAGCCCCTACAAGATGAGCTTCCCGAAGGAGTACCTTGATTTTTTAAACAAGGTCAATAACGCGCAGGTAAGCAACAAGGTCAACATCAGGACTGACGTGGACTCAAGGGAGGCCTGGATCAGGAACTACCTCGCGAACATCCCGCAGATACTGGCCTGCACGCCCGTAGACGCCCTCAGGGACAGGCTGAAAGGAGTGCCGCTGGTCATCGCAGGCGCGGGGCCGTCGCTCCATAAGAACGCCCATCTCCTCAGGGAGGCCAGGGGCAAGGCTGTAATCATAGCGGCCATCACCGCGTACAAGCCCCTTCTCAAGTACGGCGTGGTGCCGGATTTCATAATAGCTTCCGAGAAGGTCGACCTGCCCGAGTATTTCGCGTACGACGAAAACGACCGGGAGACCAGGCTCATACTCGGAGAGGTCTCGCACCCCGGCATGTTCACGAGGGAGGTAAAGGAGAAGTACGTGTTTTTCAGCCCGTTCATGACCCTTGGCAGCGAGCATGCCGGGTTTTTCGGGTCGGACTACTTCCCGGCGAGCGGCGGAAGCGTCACTACAGCCGCGCTCGATATCGGGGTCATGCTGGGATGCAGCCCGATAGTCTTCATAGGCCAGGACCTCTGTTTCGGCGAAAGCGGAACTCACGCGGAGGGCGGGGTCTACGTTGCCCAGGACGTCAGGATAGACGAGGAAAAAGGCGAGGTGGTTATAGAGGAGGACTATGTAACCCTGAGCGAAAAGGCAAGGAGCGCTTTCAAGCTCATGTGGCTGAAGGGCGTTGGTGGCAAGCCAGTGCCGAGCAAGTTCGACTGGGTGACCTTCCATCAGTGGTTCGAGAACTACCTGGCTGTGATGAAAAAAAAGGGTATTCCCCTGAACGTGATAAACGCGACAGAGGGCGGGGCCTATATCGAAGGTATGGAGCACGTCCCTCTTTCCCAAGTGCTTGAAAGATATGTAAAAAATGAAGTCAGCCTCGATGAGATCATAGATGCGGCCAGGTCCTCCGCTAAAACGGCCGACCTCAAAGGGCTTTCATTATCACTTGAGGCCATGCAGATGAAGCTAAAGGAAGCTGGCAGATTTGCCGATTCTATACTCAAGGAAGTGTCTTCCGTGAGAAAGCTCCTGAGAGACCATTTGGACCCCCGCGAGATCGAGGCGGGCGTTATTAGAATAAAAAGGCTCGAGGAGAGGCTATTCAAGTCCGCCGAGAGCTCGCCTTTCATATGGGAGGCGCTGATGGAATATACGTACAGACTGAAGGAGCGCTTGCGTAGCGGCCCGGACGAAGGCGATCCGGAAAAGCAGATCAGGGAGGAGCTCGAATCAATGGCCTCTTCCTACGGGATGATATCGGAGGTCTGCGGCAGATACAGGCCGGTCCTCCTTGCCACCTCTCAAGCGCTGAAGGCCCCGGTCAAGGAGCATTGCCGCAAGGACGTCCCTTTACGAACCTGAGGAGAATTATATGACGACAGAGGTATACCTGGACGACATCAGATTGGATTTCGAAGACCGCGGCAGGGGCTCGACGATAGGGGAGCTGATAGAGGCGGTTGAAAGGGACCTTACGTCCCACAGGCGCTTCGTAATGGAGCTCTGGGTCGACGGGGAGAGGCTTTCAGGATGGAGGGGGAGCGAAGTTCTCAAGAAACCCCTTTCCGTGCACAAGGGCTTTCTCCTCAAGACCGCTTCGATGGAGGAGGTGGCGCTCGAGGGCCTCGACCTTGCGCAGGAATACCTGCGGGTCACGAGGGACAATGTGAAGCTCTGCATAAGCGATCTCAGGACCGGCAACAGCAGGGCGGACGCGTCGTTCGCATCCGTCTTTGACGGCCTTATCGAGGTCGTGAGGACCATAGACGCCCTGGTCAAAGGGGGAGAGAAGTATAATATGGACCTTTTTAACGTCAACCCGGCCGGTTACTTCGGACCCATAGTCAAGTTCCTCGAGGCCATGAAGGAGGCCAGGGAATCCGGCGACCATGTCACGCTCGCCGACCTCATGGAATACGAGCTCTGCCCCTTTGTCGAGGAAATGGAGGAGAAACTTTTTCACTTCAACGCCTGATTTCCCCTAAAGGATTCCAGGCGGCTTTCCGATAAAACTATCAAGAGGGCTTCAGCCCGAGACAGGCCGAAAGGGAGGCAGGTCGGAAAAGGCCGGGGCAGGACCCGAAAAAAAAACGGCAAGGATGCCGAACCAAACACTAAGGAGGGTATCATAATGTCACTCGTAATCAATACCAACGTATCCGCTCTTGTCGCGCAGCAGAACCTCGCAGTCACCAACTCTCAGCTCAAGGTAAGCGTCTCCAGGCTCTCGTCAGGCTTCAGGATCAACAGCGCCGCCGACGACGCCGCAGGCCTCGGCAGGGCGGACCAGCTCCGCAGCCAGTCCAGGATGATACAGGCGTCCATCAGGAACATCAACGACGGCATAAGCGCCATGGAGATAAGCGACAAGGCTGCCGAGCAGATAACCAACATCGTCACCAGGATGGGCGAACTCGCCGCCAGTGCGGCCCAGGGCACCCTGGACAACGACAACAGGTCCTACTACAGCGACGAGTTCAACACCCTCATCAAGGAAATCGACAGGATCGCGGCCACCACGGAATTCGGCGGCTACAAGATCCTCGACGGCGGCACCGCTGCCCTCACGATGTTCATCGGCTTCAAGAACACCACGAACGACGAGCTGAGCGTAAGCCTCAACGCGCTCACGACCGGCGTTCTCGGTCTTGTGTCCGGGGCGATATCGACCAGGGACGAGGCCTTCCAGACCCTGAGCGCCATAAACAGTGCCCTTAAGACCATAAACGACGCCCGCGCCATCTACGGTGCGTCCAGCAACAGGCTCACCGCCGCCCTCTCGAACCTGCAGGTCACCTACACCAACTTCCAGGCCGCGGAATCGAGGATAAGGGACGCGGACTTCGCGATGGAGACTGCCCAGTACACGAGGAACCAGATAATGGTCCAGGCCGGCACCTCGGTCCTCGCGCAGGCGAACCAGCTGCCGCAGAACGTACTCGGTCTCTTGAGGTAATCAGCCCGTAAATCAGCGGGTCCGTAGCAGGGGCGGGGATGGGTCTGCCATCCCCGCCCGCTATGAGGCACGATATGAGCATTGAAAAAATCAAAGGCCTGAGCGTACTTGATCTGGAGCACACGAGGCGTCCCGAGCCGCCAAGGCCCGCCGAAGAGGAGAAGGCGTCCGCCGGGTCCGGCCCGGATAAGGCCGAGAGCGCAAACGAGCTCGACAAGGCCGCAGCGGATGAACGGATTTACCTGAAGAGGATGAACACCGAACTCAGGTTCGAGGCCGACAGCCGCTTGAAGGAGGTCCTCGTAAAGATCATCGACCCTGAAACAGACGAGGTGATACGGCAGATACCGTCCGAGGAGATGATCGCCATCAGGAAGAGGATGGATGAGCTTCTACGGATGCTCAATAAAAACCAAGCCTAAAGGCCCGGACGGGAGGGCACCATGAGCATAAGCGCCACTTCGGGTGTCGTGAGCAACATCGAATACCAGTCGCTCATAACCCAGCTGGTAAGCATAAGAAAGCAGTCCATAAACCAGCTTGAGTACGACAAGACCGCACTCAACAAGGCAAAATCCGCGTATTCCGAGCTTGGCAGCAAAGTGTCGGCGCTCGTAACCGCCGCGAACGCGCTAAGGACCGAAAACGCTTTCAATTCCTTCAAGGCGACCGTAAGCGACAGCACGTACTTCACGGCGTCCGCAAGCCAGTCCGCAGACGCCGGCACCCACGAGATAACCATAAACACCCTTGCCAAGGCTCACAAGATCGCCGCGGACGGAGTGAGCTCCGATACGGCCGTAATTTCGTCCGGGGGCTCCTTCAGCTTCCAGGTGGCCGGAGGCGAAGCGCAGACCATCCCGGTAGACTCGACAACCACGCTTGCGGGCCTGAAGGACTCCATAAACGCGCTAAATGCCGGGGTAACGGCCTCCATCGTGGACGACGGCTCGGGCGAAAACTCCTACAGGCTCGTCCTCAAGAGCGATACGACCGGGACCGCAGGCGCCATAAACATCACCCAGAACGACACGGACCTCGTCTTCTCGACCACGCTCCAGGCCGCCCAGGACGCCACCCTTACCGTGGACGGCCTTTCGGTCACACGGTCCTCTAATACGATATCGGACCTCATTACCGGGGTCACTCTTGACCTCAAGGCGGCAGACCCTGGGGCCGCCGTCACGCTTTCGGTCGACAGGGACACGGAGGAGGCCGAGAAGAAGGTAAAGGCCCTGATAGACGCCTACAACGGGGTCGTAAGCTACATCAAGTCCAACAACAGGTATGACAGCGAGACAAAGAAGGGGGGCCCCTTCTTCGGCGACAGCGTCGCGAGGAGCGTCTGGGAGGACTTAAGAAGGGTATTCGGGTCCGCCATAAGCGGGCTTCCCGAGGACATGAACAGGCTTATGCACGTCGGCATAAAGACCGGCGAGGACGGTCTCCTTACGCTCGACTCCTCGAAGTTCACGAGCGCCCTCTCGGATAACTATGAAGGGGTAGTGGACCTCTTCACGAAAGGGGACGTCTCCGGCTTCGGCGAGCTCATCCACGAGGTGGCGAACGGTATAAACGACATCGTGGACGGCAGGATAAAGAACCGCCAGAGCGGCATAGACAAGAGCATAAAAAGGATAGAGGAAGACATACTGAGGAAAGAGGCCCACCTTGCGACCTACGAGGAGCAGCTGAGGGCGCAGTTCATGTCCCTTGAAACCATGCTCGCGAGTCTCAAGAACCAGGGGGCCACTCTCTTGAACTATTTAGGCGGGGGGTCGTTTTGAGCGTAGCCAAATACCAGACCGTGCAGGTCATGACGGCCGACAAGGTCAGCCTTATCATAATGCTCTATGACGGGATTTTGCGCTTCAACAAGCTCGCCCAGATGGCCATCGGCAATAACGACATAGGCGGGAGGGGCAGGTATGTCAACAGGTCGCTTGCGATAATCGGCGAGCTTACAACGGCCCTCGATGGCGACGGCGGGGGCGAGATCGCCTCGAACCTCGCAAGGCTGTATGAGTTCTGCACCATAGCCCTTACCGAGGCGAACCTTAAAAACGACGCCTCCAGGATAGAGCCCGTGAACAGGGTAATATCCGAGCTTAAGGCCGGATGGGAAGCCATCTCGACTCATAGGCAGGAGGGCGCGGAGCCGAGGAGCTTGAGCTGTGGAGCATAGCCGGGGTCCAGCATGGGAGAAACTTAATAGACTGCTTGAAATATCGACCCTACAGCTTCGATTTATCAGGGAAAAAAGAATCGAAGAGTTTGTCGCATGCCAGGCCGAAAGAGAAAGGCTTTTCATGGACCTGGGACGTTCAGGCCCTGGCGGCAAGGCCCCGGAGGTCCGTCTCCTGGCGGAAAGACTCCTCGAGGCCGATAATCTCCTTACATCAGAGGTCCAGGCCCTTATGGGCGGGATATCCTCAAAACTTACTCAGGTCAAAACAGGCCGTAGCGCGCTTAAGGCTTACGCCAAGTGATTTGAGCCGTCCGGGGCCTTCTGGCAGCCCCTTCGTCCCCTTCAGAATTTTCTTCCTTCTTAAGCCCTTAAAATGATAAAAAATGGCTCAAGTATACCGGTTTATCGGACGATATGACCTTGTCGGAATTGCGGGGAGGGAACATGATAAAAGTCGACAGGACTGTTATCACGGGGCTGGGCTTGCCGGAGATGGAAAAGGGCGTCCGTAAGGAGCCTGAAAAGACTGCGGCAGCGGTGGACAAGGTCGATATTTCCGAAGACGGCAAGAGAAAGCACATACTCTCCCAGATACAGGCCAGGATTTCCGGGCAGGTTTCGGGCAGAGGGTACTGACCTGGCTGTTTCGTGCCGTCGAAACGACAGCAAGGCGCTACAGCAGGTTCCGAAAGACTATCCTGATTTTATTTCTTTGAATATTATTACCTTCTGCCCGGATTATAATTCCGGGCCGGGCCGGGCGCCGCGCGGCGCCCGCTCCGGAAATACGCGGGCTGGACGAAATGTCAGAAGAGAAATTCAAGATACTCATAGCGGACGACGACCTCGATCTGAGGGAGCTCCTTGTCGAAGCGGTCAGGAACTGGGGCTATGACGTGTCTCTCGCCAGGGACGGCGAGGAGGCGCTTAAGAAGCTCAGGATGGACCACTTCCACATGGTCATAACCGACCTGATGATGCCGGGCATGGACGGCCTCCAGCTCCTTCAGCGCATAAGGGAGCTCGACAGCGACATACTCGTAATCATAATAACCGGCTACGCCACAATAGAGACGGCGGTAAAGGCCATAGAGACGGGCGCGTACGACTACATAGCTAAGCCCTTCAGGCTCGACGAGCTCATGATAGTCATTAAGAACGCGTGCGAGCGCCTGAGGCTCATGCTCCAGAACAGGACCCTTCTGGAGGAGCTCAGGACCGCTTACGGTGAGATAGCCGTCCTCAAGAAGGCGCTCGGGACCGGCGCCGAGACCTCCGGATACGGGCGGGACCGGGAGGCGGCTGCCGAGGCCGCCCAAAAGGACGGGCTTAACCCGCTCAAGTACCAGGAGTACCTGAGGGAAGCCGACAGGTTCGCAAAGAAAACCGCGCCAAAGACCTGACTGGAGGGGATTTCAAGTTGCAGGCAGCTAGGTTATTGCAAATAGAGCAGCTCCGGATAATGCTCGTCGACGACGAAACGAGCGTGCGCGAGGCGCTATCCGAAATACTTTCAAGGAGGGGCTGGAAGGTATCCGGCTTCGGGAACGCCGAGGAGGCGATAAAGGCCCTGAGGCACGAGCATTTCGACGCGGTCCTGGCCGACATCAACATGCCGGGGCTCGGCGGAATGGACTTTCTCCGCATGGCGAAGGAGTCCGCCCCCGCGGTGCCGGTCATAATGATAACCGGATACCCCTCCATAGACCTCGCGGTCGAGGCGATCAAGTTCGGAGCGGTGGATTTCCTGCCCAAGCCCTTCAAGGCAGAGGAGCTGGAGATAATCGTAAGAAAGGCCGTGAGGAACGCCGGGAACGAGGCCGCCGGCAGGCCTGTCGACAAGACCAGGGCCATAGGCACCCTTCCCGAGCTCGCGAGGAAGAGGCTCGAGGACAAGATAAAAGAGCTCTCGATCCTCCACACGATAAGCGAATCGCTGGACGATGTTAACGAAAAAGAGGACATCTTCCGGAAGACCATGGATATCGCCCAGATAATCGCCGACTCCGAGCGTGCTTTCGTGCTCGTTGCGGAGCACGATACTAACGAGCTCGTGGTCAGGGGGGCCGCGGGATACGAAAACGGCCCCTCTATCGTCGGCATGAAGCTCAGCACGAAGGAAGGCCCCTTCCGCGACGTCATCTCCAGCAAGTCCTATTCGTATTTCGCCTCCGGGGGCGGGGCGCTCGGAAGCCTGCTTCCCGGCATCGGCACCGCGCCGGTGCTCCTTGCGCCGCTCGTCATAAACAGGGAAGTGGTGGTGATACTCGGGCTTGCCGGAAAGGCCGGCGGGCAGGAGCTTACGAACGACGCGCTCTCGCTCCTTCTGAACCTCACGGCCAAGGCTGCCCTCAAGCTCGAGAATATAGCCCTTTCGGAGAACATATTCCTGAGCATCATAGCCGCAATGAACTCGCTCCTGAACGCCCTCGACGCCCGTGATACCTACACCAAGGACCATTCTCACAGGGTCACCCAGTACGCGGTCATGATCGCGAAGTCCATGGGCTGCCCCCAGGACGTAATAGACAGCATAAGCTTTGCCGGCCCCTTGCACGACATCGGGAAGATCGGGGTCCGCGACGACATACTCCTCAAGGCGGGGAATTTCACCGTCGAGGAGAGGGAAGTAATGAAGAGCCACGTGGTCAGGGGCGAGGAGATACTGAGGCCGTTGAACCTCTTGAACTCCGAGAAGGCGGTCGTCCTCTACCATCACGAGAGGTGGGACGGGCGCGGCTACCCCATGGGTCTTGCCGGTTGCGAGATACCCCTGGTTGCGCGCATCTTCAGCGTCGCCGACACCTTCGACGCCATGACCTCCACTAGGCCCTACAGGCAGGCGCTCGGGATAGAAGTGGCAAGGGAAGAGATCACAAGGTGCAAGGGCACGCAGTTCGACCCTGAGGTCGTGAACGCGTTCCTTGAAAGCGAAATACTGAAGGCGTAGACATGAGCGAAGAAGAGATGGAACAGGACCCCAGGCGCGAGTTCGTAAGGACGAACGACGTCATACCGGTATACTACGAGGCGCTCGACGAAGGGGCCGAGGAGCCGAAGACGGTATTCGACTGGGAGCTTCTTTTTGACGAGATAGAGCCCAAGCCCGAGGAGAACCCGAAGCTTTACGAGCTCCTTTTCGACATAAACCAGAAGCTCAATATACTCCTCAACCACCTCTCGGAAAAGAACGGCTTCAACATGCCCGAGGCGAGGGAGGTCAACATAAGCGGCGGGGGCCTGAGATTCCTGGCCAAGGAGAAGTTCGATGTGGGCGACAAGCTCGTGCTTAAGACCTTTCTCCCCACCTACGCCCATGTCATAAAGCTCAAATGCGAGGTCGTGAGGTCGGTCCCAGCGGCGGACGGCTTCGAGACCGTGGTCAGGTACACCGATATTGACGACACGACCCGCGACAAGATAATAAAGTACATCTTCGCACGCCAGAGGCAGATGCTCCGGAGCGAGAAGAACAAGCCGTAAGAGGGGAGGGCGCCACGCGCCCGGCCCGCCGCGCAGCACAGCACAAGCATCTCTCTATCCTGTTAAATTCTCCCGTAAAGCCGCCCGTTAAAAGCCCAGGTAGTTTTCTCAATGTTATCCGCCGCTTGGCGTAGTCTCCCGTGAGTCCGCCCGTGCATATTCCGGCATCTTCCCCCGCTGTCCCCAAAGAAAGTTGTTGACACGGTATTTTGAAAATGATATTCAGAATCAAAATAAACGTCCGGAGGGCTTGCAATGCGTTCATTCCTGAATAGACTTTCTAAAGCTGCGTTTTTGGCGCTCGTTCCAGGCGTGCTTGCGTTTACCCCGCAGCTTGCCGATGCCGACGAGCTGAGCGATCTCAACGAGCGGGTACTCAAGATCGAAAAGACCCAGGCAGAACTGTACCACACGCTCGAAGAGAAGAAAGAGCCGGGGCTCAAGGCAATGATATCCGACAGGATACAATTAGGCGGGCTTCTGGAGGTCGAGGCTCACGTCGACAGCAACGACGTTGACGGAAACTCCTCGGACATAACGCTTGCAACTTTCGAGCTCGCAATCGATGCGAAGATAAACGACAGGGTAAGGACGCATGTCCTCTTCCTATGGGAGGAGGACGAAACGGATTTCGTAGATATCGACGAGGGCACTATCATCATCGACCTTGCCGAGGGCGTGAGCCTCACTGCCGGGAAGATGTACCTGCCCTTCGGCGTATTCGAGAGCCATTTCATCTCCGACCCGCTCACGCTCGAGCTCGGCGAGACTAACGAGACGGCGCTCCTCGTTTCATATTCGGCAGGCCCGCTCGGGCTTTCCGCCGGAGCGTTCAGGGGCTCGGTAGCCGAACAGGGCGACGAGGATAACGTCAGGGACTATGTCCTTTCAGCATCTTATGCCCCGAACGAGGATATCGTCCTCAGCGCCTTTTATCTTTCCGATATCGCCGACAGCGACGCAGGCCTTTTCGATACCAATATAACCCCTTTCATGACGGACACCGTGGCCGGATGGGGCGCATTCGCCAGCATCACTAAAGGCGCTGTCCAGGCCAGCGCTGAATATATCTCCGCCGTAAAAAGGTTCGATCCTGCAGATCTCGCTTCCGTCAATGCGGGCGGAGACAAGCCAATGGCTTACAATTTAGAGGTCGCCTACGACGTCTCGGACAAGCTTGAAGTAGCCGCAAAATACGAGGGGAGCGACGATTTCGCGGGCTTCCCCAAGAGGCAGTACGGGGCAGCCGCTTCGTACGCGCTCTTCGAGAACGTATCAACGTCAATCGAGTTCCTTCATGGCGAGTTCGCTGATAACGCCGGGGACAGGGACCTTGTAACAGTCCAGCTCGCGGTCCAGTTCTGAGCCGCGGAAGCCGGCACACGCAATCAGGAAGGAGGCAGCCATGATGCCTTTGGGGCTTTTCATGTCGGGCGAAAGGGGTGAGGTTCTGGAGATAAAGGCCAATGCGGCGGAGCTCCAGGCCGGGGCGGAATGCCGTGAAAAGGAGAAGAGCCACTGCCATGCCGAGAACATGGGCATAAGGAACGGCAAGGTCGTGGAGGTGCTGCGGAACGAAGGCAGCGGGCCCATGCTCATCAAGGTGGACGAATCGAGGATAGCGCTCGCCAGGGGCATGGCGATGAGGATATTCCTGAGGAGGATATAGATATGAACCTCTCCATGCTGAAACCTGGGGAAAAGGGGAAGATAATCGCCCTCGGAATCTCAGGCCCGCTCAAAAGGAGGCTCATGGACATGGGTGTCGTGCACGGCGAGGAGGTGAGGGTCGAAAAGGTCGCCCCTCTCGGAGACCCCATTGAGGTGACCATAAAGAGCTACAAGCTCTCCCTGAGAAAAAGAGAGGCCGAGGGCATAAGCGTGGAGGTGCTGAGATGAGCTCAGTAGAAGTTGCCGAGAGCAAGGCGCCGGGTGCGCGGGCGCTCGAAAGGAAGGTGGCGATCGCGGTCGCCGGTAACCCGAACTCCGGGAAATCGACGCTCATAAACGCGATAGCCGGTACAAGGCTACATGTAGGCAACTGGCCCGGCGTCACAGTTGAAAAGAAAGAGGCCGCCTTCTCATTCGAGGGCCGGGACCTTAAGCTTGTGGACCTCCCCGGCACCTACAGCCTGAGCCCGTACACCCAGGAAGAGATAATAGCGCGCGACTACCTCGTCCACAAGAAACCGGACGTCATAATCAACGTCGTCGACTCTACCAACCTCGAAAGGAACCTGTACTTGACCGTCCAGCTCCTCGAGCTAGGCATCCCGGTCGTAATCGCGCTCAATATCTATGACGAAGCCGAGCAGAAGGGCATGAGCATCGACATAAATAAGCTCAGCGACCTACTCGGGGTCATGGTCGTCCCGACCGTTGCCACCAGGAAAAAAGGATTGGACGGGCTCCTCAAGGCGGCGCTTTCCATTGCCCAGGACCCCGAAGCGCACAGGCCCCGCGCCCTCAACTACGGAGAGGACATAGAGGCCGCCGTGAGGTCGCTATCTTCGAAGATGCAAGAGTCGGCCCCGCGGCTTGCCGAGAAGTATCCGGCGCGCTGGCTCGCTTTCAAGCTCCTGGAGGGCGATGAAAAAGTTGCGGGTGAAGCCGCTATCGGCGGCATCCTGTCGAACGATGAGGGAATAGCGCACCTCAAAAAAGCGCACGGCCCTGACATGCAGTCGCTCATGGCGGACGCGAGATACGCGCAGGCCGCTGGCCTTTCACGCGAGGTCTTGAAGAAACCCGAGACGAGGAAGCGGGAGCTTACGGAAAAGATAGACGCCATAGTGCTTAACCGCGTGCTCGGCATACCCATATTCCTCGCGGCCATGTGGGTCATGTTCAAGCTTACGTTCGATATCTCCACGCCTTTTGTCGACTGGATCGACGGCGTCACGGCGGGGCCGTTCAGCAGGTGGGCGGCTGCGGTCATGGGGGCCATATCCGCCCCGGACTGGACGGTCTCGCTCGTGACCGAGGGCATAATCGCCGGAGTCGGTTTCGTGCTCGTATTCGTGCCGGTCATCTTCGCCATGCTCTTTTTCATAAGCTTCCTCGAGGGGAGCGGCTACATGGCAAGGGCGGCGTTCGTCATGGACAGGGCCATGCACTCGATGGGGCTCCACGGCAAGTCCTTCATACCGATGCTCATGGGCTTCGGCTGCAACGTCCCGGCCATATACGCGACGAGGACGCTCGAGAACCCGAGGGACAAGGCCCTTACGGCCCTCCTGATTCCGCTCATGTCCTGCGGCGCGAGGCTCCCGGTATACGTGCTGTTCGTCGGGGTCTTCTTCGCGGCGAGCGCCGGGACCGTCCTCTGGTCCCTTTATGTCCTCGGGATAGTCCTTGCCGTGCTCGCTGGCATGGTCTTCAAGAGGACCCTTTTCAGGGGGGAGGCGCCGGTCTTCATAATGGAGCTTCCGCCCTACAGGATGCCGTCTTTCAAAAGCCTCATGATACACACCTGGGAGAAGGGCAAGCACTTCCTCATAAAGGCCGGCACCTACATACTCGCGGTCTCGATACTCATCTGGTTCCTCCTTAACCTGCCGTGGGGCGTCGAGCAGAAGAAGGACTCGTATCTCGGTCAGATGGGGCAGGCGGTAGCGCCGGTGCTGGCCCCCATAGGGTTCGGGAACTGGGAGGCCGCCTCGTCCCTCATATCCGGCCTTATCGCCAAGGAAATAGTCGTGGGGACCATGGGAGAGATATACATATCGGAGGCCGCGGAGGAGGAAGAGGGCGAGCCGCCTACCTTCGGCGAGGACCTTGCCGAGGTCGTGACCTCCTTTGGCGGGGCGTTGAGGGACGCCGGGACGAACGTCTTCTCCACCTTCGGGATAGCCAGCATCTCGGCCGAGGACGAAAGCGGCGAGTCGTTGAGGAAGGTCGTGCAGGGTGCGTTCACCCCGCTTACCGCCTACGCCTTCATGGTGTTCGTGCTCCTTTACATGCCGTGCGTGGTTGTCGCCATAGCCATGAGGCACGAGTTCGGCACCTGGAAGTGGTTCGGTATAGCGTTCGCCTACCAGAGTGCCCTGGCGTGGACCGCCGCGTTCGTCATCTACCAGGGCGGCAGGCTCCTGGGGCTCGGGTAGCCTAGAAAGGGGGTATGTCATGGGACTTGCGGACATAATCATAGCAGTTGCCATAATAGGCGGAGCGCTCTATGTTCTCTACCGCTCGCTCTGGAAAAAGAAGGGCCATTGCCAGGGCTGCTCGACCGGGTGCGACAAGGAAGGGTAAGGCGAGGATTCGTCCTTGGCCTAAGGGCCCAGCCGGCAGACCGGCTGAAGGGCTGATTAAAAGGTCTTTGCCCAGTGCGCTTTTGCGATCGAGGCCGGGGAGTTTCATCTGCCCCGGCTCGATTCCATTTCACCTCAGGGATTCCCTTGTCTTAAGCACCTCCATGAAAGTATAATCAGACAGGCTTCCGGTATTACACAAAGATGCCGGAACCGGCACTCATTCATTTAAGGCTAAAAAGAATGTCCGATCTTCTCATCCGATTAAGGGAAGAGATAAGGCGAAGCCGGATGCTTTCGCCTCGCGATACCATTGTCGCAGCCGTTTCAGGCGGGGCCGATTCGGTAGTCATGCTCCATCTCCTATGGAGTATGAGTAAGGAATACCGGCTCAGTATAATCGTCGCCCACCTTGACCACGGGCTAAGAGGCCCCGAATCCAGGAGGGACTACCTTTTCACGGAAAGGTTTGCGAAAAGCCTCGGCCTGCAGTTCGAGGGCGGGAGACTGAAACCAGGAGAGCTTAAGAAGGTTCCGGGCTCGCCCCAGGAGGCCGCGAGGACGATGAGATACGAGTTTCTTGAAAGGGTCGCTTCGCTCCACAAGGCAGGAAAGATAGCGCTCGGTCATACCCTCGACGACCAGGCCGAGACGGTCCTTATGCGCCTTCTGAAGGGCGCATCCCTTTCAGGCCTCGCGGGGATCCCGGCGAAGAGGGATAAATACATAAGGCCGCTCCTTTCCGTTAGCAGGAAAGAGATCGAGGGATACGCCTCGGCTGAGGCCCTTTCATTCGTCACCGACTCTACCAACCTCGAACGCAAATATCTCAGGAACCGCATACGTCTCGACCTCATCCCCGGACTTGAGCGGGAATATAACCCCAATATCAAGGATACGCTATCGCGGACAGCCGCGCTCTTGCGAACCGATGACGAGTACATCGAAAAGGCTGCGGCCAAGGCCTTTAGCTCCGTCTCTATTGAGGTGCGCACCGGTTCAATAACGCTAGATAGGCTTAAACTTCTGAGAGCCCACGGGGCGATAATCGCCAGGGTCTTTCTCCTTGCCGGAAGAACTCTCGGGAAAGACGGCCTTGAGCTCGGGAGCGCCCATGTCGAGGCCTTCACGGAGATGGCGAGGGGAAAAAAGCCGAACGCCTCTATTTCGCTGCCTGGCGGGATACGGGCGGAGCGCGTATATGACAGGGTAGTCGTGACCGTCGAGGAGGCCCCGGAAGCGCCTGCTTTCGAGACGGCCATCAATGTCCCTGGAAGTACCGTTATCGAGGGAATTGGAGAGTTCAGGGCCGAACTGAAAAAGCCTCCGGCAGGGGACTTTAAGGAAGGCGAGGCTGTGGCCTGGTTCGACCCCAAGGTGCTCTCCGGAGGACCCCTCGTAGCGAGGCAGGCGCGCCCGGGGGACAGGCTCGTGCCATTCGGCATGAAGGGGCGAAGGAAACTTAAGGACCTCTTCATAGACATGAAAATCCCGCCTGGAGAGAGGCGGCGGACGCCCATTGTCCTGGCCGGTAGCGATATCGTCTGGGTCGCGGGCTTGAGGCGATCCTGCCTCTACAGGGTCGAAAAGGGTGCGCTTAGGGCCCTGAGGGTAGAGTTCATACCGGCCTGAACAGGGTAATGTCGATATGTTTACGTACGGAAGGCAGCGGCTCCGGCTACAATAAAGCGTGCAGGTGCAATTGCCAGTCCGGCGAGGACCCATTTTCCCTTTGTGGTTCCCGGTCTTTTTTGGTATATTAATAGAATTTACCAGGCTTTTTTCCGCGGGGTTGGAAATGCTCAAGCCTTACAAGGGGATATGGCCCAGACTCCATGAAAGCGTATTCGTGGAGGAGAGCGCCCAGGTCATAGGGGACGTGTGGATAGGCGAGGGCTCGAGCATCTGGTTTAATGCCGTGGTCCGGGGCGACGTCAATTATATCAGGATCGGCGACAGGACCAACGTCCAGGACAACTCCACCCTCCACGTCACCAAGGACACCTGCCCGCTCATAATCGGAAGCGACATCACTATCGGACATAGCGTGGTGCTCCACGGCTGCACCGTAAAGGACAGGTGCCTTATCGGCATGGGCGCGATAGTGCTCGACAGGGCCGAGATAGGGGAGGACTGTATCGTCGGCGCCGGGGCGCTCGTTACCGAGGGGACGAAAGTCCCTCCAGGCTCGCTCGTTCTCGGGATGCCAGCGAAGGTCGTGAGGGAGCTTAAGCCCGAGGAAAAAGCCCGGATATTGAGGTCGGCTAAGAACTATATCGAATACACCAGGAACTATGTTGGCCCGGACGCGCTAGAGAGTGCGCCTCAGGCCGAAAAGACGCGTTCGGAGAGATAACTTACCAAGTGTTCGAAGACCTCTCATTCATCGGCCTCATGCAAAAGGGCGGAATGACCGTAGCCGTCCTGGCGCTCCTTTCCGTCCTTTCCATAGCCATAATATTAGAGCGCGCCTGGGCGCACAGGAAGTTCTCAAGGGGCGTCGAGGAGTTCTTCCCTGCCCTCAAGAGGGCGGCCCGTGAAAGCGGCATATCCGCTGTCTACCAGATGTGCAAGGCTAATAGCTCGCCGCTTGCCCCGGTACTCCTTTCCGGCTTCGAGAGGTCGGGGAAAGGGAAGGAGGAGGTCGCGGAGGCAATGGAGCTTGCCGGAAGGAGGGAGCTCTCACGGCTTGAACGCTATCTGGGAATCCTCGGCACTATAGGTTCTACCGCCCCATTCATAGGCCTTTTCGGAACGGTCCTCGGCATAATTCACGCCTTCAGCGATCTTGCAGTAACGGACGGCGCTGGTCCGGCGGCCGTCGCCGACGGCATAGCCGAGGCGCTGGTAGCGACCGCTGCGGGGCTTTTCGTGGCCGTCCCGGCGGTGGTTGCGTATAATCTTTTCGTCAGGTCAGCCTCCAGGCGCATGCTCGACCTCGAGTCGTGCGCCTCGGAGTTCGCGGACCCCATAGGCAGGCATGGGCTGGAAACTGAGGCAAGGTAACGAGAGGACCATCTCGGAGATAAACATCACGCCTCTTGCGGACGTGATGCTCGTGCTCCTCGTCATATTCATGGTCACGACCCCGCTCATCATGACCGACTCGTTCAAGGTGAAGCTCCCGAGGGCAATAAGCTCTGAAGCCGAACCGGGCAAGGGGGCGGTTGTGGCCGTGAGCGAAATCGGGGAGATTACATTAAACGGCAGGGCCGTTGGGATGGACGGCCTTCAAGATGCCCTCAAGGCCGCATTCGGCCACGATAGCGAAAGGACTGTGATAGTAAGGGCCGACAGAGGCGTAAGGCACGGTGTCGTGGTGAACGTCCTCGATAACGCGAGGCAAGCCGGAGCGGAAAGGCTCTCAATAGCAACGGAACAGGACAGGCGCTGACGTCCATGAGATACGCCTCCATTGATATAGGGACGAATACCCTTAGGCTCCTTATAGCGGAGCCTTCCGGCAGGGACCTCCGGCCTCTGGTCTACAAAAGGAAAATAACGAGGCTCGGCGGCGGATATAAGGAAGAATCAGGGATAAACGCCGCCTCCGCCGAGAGGACTTTCTCGGCCCTCAAGGAGTTTAAGGACGAGATAGACTCAAAAGGCGTCTCAGCCGTAATGGCCTTCGCAACGAGCGTTGTAAGGAGGGCGGTGAACCGCGGCTGGTTTATCGACGAGACAAAGAGGCGGACGGGGATCGACGTGACCGTCATATCAGGGAACGAGGAAGCGCGCCTCTCTCTCCTGGGAGTGCTTTCGGTCCTGGACGGGACCAATGGCAGGAAGCTCGTTATGGATATAGGCGGCGGCTCGACCGAGTTCATTGCCTCGTCTGACGGGGTCGAAATAGGCGCGTGGTCGATGGAGCTTGGGGTCGTCCATTTAACCGAAAAGTATCTTAAGAGCGATCCTCCTGCTGAAAGCGAGCTTGCGCTCGTCGCAGGGGAGGCCCTTAAGACGATAAACGACCTCAAGGCCCGCATGAGGGCGGACGGAGTCGACCCCGGGGAGTATTCGGGTAGAAGCGGGGCCGAGTTCGTGGGCACCGCAGGCACCATAACCACCCTGGCTTCCATAGACCAGGACCTCAAGGAATACGACAGGTCCAGGATAAACAGGCACACGCTCAAAAAAGAGAGGGTTGCCGAAATCCTGAGAAGGCTTTCGGGCCTCCGGCTTAAAGAGCGCGAAGAGGTACTCTCGCTTGAGAAGGGGAGGGAGGACCTTATAATACCCGGGACCGCGATAACCCTCCTTGTAATGGGGGCGTTCGGTTTCAACGAGGCGAGGGTAAGCGACGCCGGACTCCTCGAAGGCATCATCATCGACAGGCTCAAGCCCGGCGTAAGTTCCATAAAGTATCAGTAAGGGAGCTTTCGGCTTCCTTATGAAATGGGAGGAGGTTTTAAATAGATGGAATCAATCAAGGTAAGGACTGCCCTTACATTTGACGACGTGCTCCTGGAGCCGGCTTTCTCGCAGGTGCTCCCGCGGGACGTCGACATCTCGACGAGGCTTACGGGCGAAATTAAGCTCAACATGCCCCTCATAAGCGCGGCAATGGACACCGTGACCGAGTGGAGGATGGCCATAGCCATAGCGCTCGAAGGCGGCATAGGCATGATACACAAGAACCTTTCTATAGACGAGCAGTCGGCGATGGTCGACAAGGTAAAGAAATACGAGTCGGTCGTCATCACAAAGCCGCTCACGCTTAGCCCTGACCAGCTCGTCGCCGACGCCCTCGAGATAATGAAAAAGGAGAACATCTCCGGATTCCCGATCGTGAAGGACGACGTGCTCGTGGGCATACTCACGAACAGGGACCTCCGCTTCGAGACGAACCCGTCCCGGAAGATATCCGAGATAATGACGAAGGACGTCATAACCGCGCCCTACGGCATCGCCATAGAAAAGGCCAAGGCCATACTCCACAAGCACAGGATAGAGAAGCTCCCGGTAGTGGATTCCAAAAGGCGGCTCAAGGGCCTCATTACCGTCACCGACATCGTTAAGCGGGAGAAGTTCCCCAATTCCTGCAAGGACGGGCAGGGCAGGCTCAGGGTCGGCGCTGCCGTCGGGGTCTCGTTTGACAGGGAAGCAAGGATAGACGCCCTCCTGAAATCAGGCGTGGACGTTATAGTAATCGATACCGCGCACGGCCACAGTAAGGGCGTTCTCGACGCCGTAAGGTCCACCAAGAAGAGCTTCAATTGCCAGCTCATAGCCGGTAACGTGGCGACAGCCGAGGCCGCCGAGGCCCTCATAAAGGCCGGGGTCGACGCCATAAAGGTCGGCGTGGGGCCGGGGTCCATCTGCACGACAAGGGTAGTCACCGGCATAGGAGTCCCCCAGATAACGGCGGTCGCGGACGTTGTTAAGGTCGCGAGGAAAAAAGGCATACCCGTCATATCTGACGGCGGCATAAAGTATTCCGGGGACGTCACCAAGGCCATGGCAGCAGGAGCGGACTCGATCATGATAGGCGGCCTCTTTGCCGGGACCGATGAAAGCCCCGGCGAGACCATCCTTTACCAGGGCCGGACCTTCAAGCTCTACAGGGGCATGGGCTCGATTGAGGCTATGAAAAAAGGCAGCAAGGACAGATACTTCCAGGAAGATGTTGAGAGCGACCTTAAGCTCGTTCCCGAGGGCATTGAGGGCAGGGTCCCCCACAAGGGGCCCATTGCCGCCACCATCTTCCAGCTCGTGGGCGGCTTACGGGCCGGCATGGGCTACTGCGGGGCAAAGACCATTGCAGAGCTCCACAGGAAGGCGCGTTTCGTGAAGATAACCCCCTCGGGCTTGAGGGAGAGCCACGTGCATGACGTGACCATCACCAAAGAGGCCCCAAACTACAAGCAGGAGGTCTAAAGCCGTCGCCCCTTGCCGTTCCCAGGCTGGCTCGGGTCGTTATCGGCCTGTAATTGAAAATGGACATACATTCCCAGAAGATACTGATACTCGATTTCGGCTCCCAGTACACCCAGCTCATAGCGAGGAGGGTTAGGGAGGCAAAGGTCTACTGCGAGATACACCCCTATAACTGCGGCCCGGATTTCATAAGGAAGTTCAATCCCAGGGGCATAATCCTCTCCGGCGGCCCTTCGAGCGTGTATGACAAGGGCGCGCCCGTCCTCCCCAAGTCTTTTTTCGTCGGACTAAAGGTCCCCCTTCTCGGCATCTGCTACGGGATGCAGCTTACCGCGAAGGCTTTGGGCGGCGAGGTCGAGAGGTCCGGGAAAAGGGAGTACGGCGCAGCAGACCTTGAGATTAAAAAGCCCGACGCCATCTTCAGGGGGCTCGGCAAGGGCCCTGTCCGGGTATGGATGAGCCACGGCGACAAGGTAAGGAAGCTCCCGCCCGGTTTCGTCTCCATAGGCGCAAGCGGCAACTCCGGCATCTGCGCCATGCGCGATAGCAAAGGGCTTATCTACGGGGTCCAGTTCCACCCCGAGGTAGCGCATACGCCGAAGGGCGAGGCCATATTAAAGAATTTCGTCCTCAAGGTATGCGGCTGCAAGCCCGTCTGGACCATGAGTTCCTTCATAGAAGGCGCTGTCAGGGAGATACGCGAGAAGGTCGGGGACGCAAAGGTGGTCTGCGGCATAAGCGGCGGAGTTGACTCTGCCGTGGCCGCGCTCCTCGTCCACAGGGCCATAGGGAGCCGCCTCGTATGCATATTCGTGGATAACGGCGTGCTCAGGAAAGGCGAGGCAGACAAGGTCGAGGCGACCCTCAAGAAGAGTTTCCACATGAACATCAGGAGGGTGGACGCCTCCGAGCGTTTCCTTAAGAAACTCAAGGGCGTAACCGAACCCGAGAGGAAGAGGAAGATAATAGGCGGCGAGTTCGTGAGGGTCTTCGAGGCGGAGGCCAAGGGGATTAGGAATGTAAAGTTCCTCGCGCAGGGCACGCTCTACCCGGACGTCATAGAGAGCGTCTCGTTCAAGGGCCCCTCCGCCACCATAAAGAGCCACCACAACGTCGGCGGTCTCCTTAAGAAGATGAAGCTCGGGCTCGTCGAGCCGCTCCGGGAGCTTTTCAAGGACGAGGTGCGGCTCCTGGGAAAAGAGCTCGGCATGCCAGAGGAGATAGTGAATCGCCAGCCCTTTCCCGGCCCCGGGCTCGCCATAAGGATACTCGGCGAGGTCACGAAAAAAAGGTGCGGCATACTCCGGGAAGCGGACGCCATAGTGCTCGAGGAGATAAAAAAGGCGGGCCTCTACGCTAGGATGTGGCAGTCGTTTGCAGTGCTTCTGCCCGTGCGGACCGTGGGCGTAATGGGCGACGAGAGGACCTACGAGAACACCGTGGCCCTCCGGGCGGTAGAGAGCGTGGACGGCATGACCGCGGACTGGGTGAGGCTCCCGTACGGCGTCCTTGAGCGCGTATCCGGAAGGATAATAAACGAGGTGAGGGGCGTAAACCGCGTCGTCTACGACATAAGCTCCAAGCCTCCATCAACCATCGAATGGGAGTAGCCGGGAATGGTAGAGGACCTCAAGGGCAAGGAGACGTGGCGAGTTTTCCGGATCATGAGCGAGTTCATCGAGGGGTTCGACGAGCTCTCGGACGTCGGCCCGGCGGTATCCATATTCGGCTCGGCGAGGATTGAGAACAACAAGAAATATTACAAGCAGTGCGTTGAGGTCTCAAGGCTCCTCTCGAAGAACGGCTACGCGGTCATAACCGGCGGCGGCCCCGGCATAATGGAGGCGGCCAACAAGGGCGCGGCCCAGGACGGCGGCCTCTCGATAGGGCTCAATATTACGCTACCGAGGGAGCAGAAGCCGAACAGGTACCAGAACCGGGCCCTCCACTTCAAATACTTCTTCGCAAGGAAGGTCATGTTCGTGAAGTACGCCATCGGGTACGTCTGTATGCCCGGCGGCTTCGGTACTCTTGACGAGCTTTTCGAGGCGCTCACCCTCATCCAGACCCACAAGATATACCCCTTTCCCCTCATACTCTTCGGCAGGGAGTATTGGGAGCCCCTGATGGACTTCATAAAGAGCACGATGCTCAAGCACAAGACCATCGACCCCGAGGACCTGGACTACATCGACATAACCGACGACCCGAAAGAGGTCCTCGCCATCATAAACAGGCACATGGCGAAAAAGATGAAGCTCATAAAGAGCTCAAAGGCATCCGAGAAGGAAGAGGGCTTGAGCAAGGTAAAGAACAGGAAGCCGGTGCCTTAAGGAGAATTGATATGGGTTCTGGACACGACCATAAGCACGGACACGGCGGGGGCCACGGCCATGAGGAGGAGCTCCGGGAGGTGACGGTCACCCTCGAAGAGGAGCAGATAGAGGCCCTCGAGGAGATGGCCGCCGAGTACAGGGAAAAGCTCGGCCAGGACTGGGACTTGAGCGCCATGCTCAGGGTAGCTGTCGGGCATTTCCTTACCAAGATGGGCAAGATGACCTGAGGCAATCTCTAAAAATTGATCTTTTCCCCGGACTCCGTGTCAGTCCGGTAATAAAAATGCTCACATATTTATCAAATATGCTCCGCTCTGGAGCTTTTTGAGCAGCCTAAGAGAATATTGCAGTTTTCCGCAACCTTTTGCGGGATTCCGGGATTATAAGGTCGGCTTCCCGCGCTGCCTCCATAGCCGTTTACATTTCTCTTCCTTGACCTCTTTTGATGTACCGATATACTATCCAGAGTATTTACAACGCTATGTGGGGCGCGCCGATGCCGAAGCGGTCATTCCTTTTTCTCGTATTCCTTCTCATTCTCGTGCCGGGGTGCGTCTTCATTACGCTTCCGGGGCCCGGCCCCCTTTCCGAGAAGGTCGTCGGAGGGAAGGGCGACGACAAGGTCCTCCTCCTCGACATATCGGGGATGCTCACGGACGAGAAGCCCGGAGGGGTGCTGGGATTTGAGACCGAACCCAACCTCACGGCCCGGATAAGGGAGGAGCTTGAGCTCGCGGCTGCGGACCCAAGGGTAAAGGCCGTCGTGCTCCGGATAAATACCCCCGGCGGCTCGGTTACGACGAGCGATATCATCGCCCACGAGATAAAGAGGTTTAAGGAGAAGAAGAAGGTGCCGATCGTTGCCGGCCTCATGGACCTCGCGACCTCGGGAGGCTATTACATCGCCTCGTCGGCGGACAGGATAATCGCCCAGCCCACGGCAGTAACCGGGAGCATAGGAGTAGTCGCTCTGAGCGTCAACGCGAGCGGGCTCATGGAGAAGCTCGGCATAACAAACCAGACCGTTAAATCGGGCGATATGAAGGACCTGGGCTCGCCCATACGCCCCATGACAGTGGAGGAGAGGAGGGTCCTGCAGGCGGTCATAGACGGCCTCTTCGAGAGGTTCCTCGACCAGGTCATCGAGGGCAGGCCCGGAAGGTTCACCCGCGAGGAGCTCCGGGCCATCTCGGACGGGCGGATACTGACCGCGTCACAGGCGCTCGAGCATAAGCTCGTCGATTCGATAGGCTATCTCGATGACGCGATAGAGGCCGCAAAGGAGGCCGCCGGCATAAAAGAGGCAAAGGTCGTAACTTACGCCGCGCCGAGGGCGTATAAGCACAACATCTACTCCCTTGCCGAGCCGCCGAAGGCAGGGATAAGCATAGTGAACATCGATACAGGGCTTACCAGAAGGTTCGGCATGGAGTTCATGTACGTATGGATGCCCTGAAGCTACTGCAATCGTACTTAAAAAGAAAGCCCGGCAAAAATGCCGGGCTTTCTTTGGGGAACCGATAATGTTCGGTGTTCTGTCATTCTGAGGGAGCTAAGCGGCGAAGAATCTCGTATGCAAGCTCCGTCGTGAAAGGCCTTTTGCGCGCTGCCGCGCTTTTTTGGGCATAAGGCTCTCGCTACCCTCCCCCATCCTCCTCGCTCGGCCCTTGGTTGAGTTCCTCTCCCTCGCCGCGCTCGCCCTTCCCCCAGCCTTATGCTCGCAACGCCTTATGCCCCGTGTTTTTCGAAACAAAACAGGAACTGTGGCGCGGCGTATCACTCCGCGCCCACCTTTCTCAATCCTTTACCGCCGCTTCCGGCCCCACGACCGATATGGCGTAGGAATCGAGGTCCAGGTATTTTTTCGCAACCCTCATTACGTCCTCGGCTGTTACGGCCTCTATCTTTCCGGGAAATTCCTTGTGGAAATCGTATCCGAGGCCGTAGAGCTCGTTGTTTGCCATGTCCGAGGCCTGGTTCGATACGGACTGGAGGCCTATCTCGTAGCTCCCGATTATCGAGCGCTTCGCCCTGTTAAGCTCCTCATTCGTGACCGGCTCCGTCTTTATCCTCTCAAACTCGGCCAGTATGCCCTTCAGGGCCTCGTCCTTCTTGTCCGGCGCTGTCGCTATATACGCCCCGATGATGCCGCGGTCTACGCCCTCCCTCGAGAAGGCGCTCACGCTGTACGCGAGCGATTTCCTGTCCCTTAGCTCGACAAAGAGCCTGCCGCCCTGCCCGGAGAGCACCTCCGTCATTACCCGGAGAGGGTAGCTGTCCTCGCCGGTTATGGTGGTTCCGAGGAAGCCTATCCCGACATGGGCCTGCTCCTTCTCCTTTACGGCCCCGGTCGACTCAATCGACTTCCTTGCTGGCTCTTCAGGAGGCGCGGGCAGGGGAGGCGCATCGTTCCTGAATCCCCCGAAAAGGGCCTTGACCTTCTCGTGGGCCTGGCCGGTATCCACGTCTCCGACGATCGTAAGCACCATGCGCCCTGGCGCGAAGAACTCCATGTGGTGCCTTACGAGGTCATCCCTCTTAATCGAGCTTACCGATTCTTTCGTGCCTATGACCGGCAGGCCGTAGGGGTGGGCGGAAAAGAGCTCGCGGTAAAGGAGCTTGAAGGTATAGCCGGGCAGGTTGTCCTCCTGCCTCTGTATGGCGGCAAGGGTGTCTGCCCTTAGCTTCTCTATCTCTTTTTCCGGGAACGTCGGGTTGAGGAGCACGTCCGCGAGCATTCCCAGACCCTTGTCGAAGAAGATCGAGAGGAACTTGCCGGATGCTCCGGTCGAGTTCCAGCCAGAGAAGCCGCCCACGCCTCCTGCCATCTCCTCCATCTCGCGCGATAGCTCTTCCCTGGTCCTCTTTACCGTTCCCATGGTAAGCATCCCGGCCGTGAAGTTCCCGATGCCGTTTTTGGCCTCATCCTCGAACCTCAGGCCGCCGGGGAAGGCCGCGTAAAAGGCGACCGTCGGGTTCGAGTGGACTTCCTTTATTATCAATGTTATGCCGTTCTCAAGCTCGAAGCGGGTGGTCCGCTCCTCTTTCCTTATTTCGCGCGCGGCCTCGGCTTTCGCCCTTTCAGCCGCGGCGCTCACCGAGGCGGCGATCATTTCATTCGTAAGCGCGTCCTTCTTTGCGGCAGGAAGGAGGGCGGTTACCGTCATGTTGCCGGGCGTGAAATACTCCCGCGCAACCCTCTTTACGTCCTCGGCCGACACCTTCCTTATGCCTTCAATGTATTTCTTCTCGTAATCGAGGTCGCCGAGCGTCGCCTCGAAGTAGCCGAGCTTTCCTGCGAGCCCGTCCATCGTTTCGCGCGAGTAGACGAAGTCGCTCTCGAGATTGAACTTGGCCTTCTGGAGCTCCTGGTGGTCCGGCCCCTCGGAAGTGAGCTTCTCGACTATGTCCAGGGTTTCGCCGACGGCCTTCTCGGCCTTCTCCGGCTCAAGTACGGATGTGATGAAGAATATGCCAGGGTCCCTAAGAGACATGGCGTAGCCTGAGACGCTGTGAACGAGCTCGTCTTCTATCTTGAGCTTCCTGTAGAGCCTCGATGTCTCGCCCCCGGAGAGTACCATCTGGAAGACGTCTATAGCATAGGTGTCCTCGTCCTTTACGGGCGGGATGTGAAATGCCATGCCGACCCGTGCGTCCTGGACCTGCATTGTGAAGACGTCAGTCCGAAGCCCCTTCTGCGCGGGTTCAGCCGGCCTCTTCCGCTTTGGCGGCGACTTCTTCTTCATATCCTTGAAGGCGGCCTTCACTTCCTTGAGCGCCTCGCCATGGTCGACGTCGCCGACTATGACGAGCACCATGTTCTTCGGGACGTACCATTTCCCGAAGAACTCGACCATGTCCTTCCTCGTAAGGCCTTTTACGGTCTCGATTGAGCCGATGACCGGCCTCCCGTACGGGTGGACCTCGAAGGCGGTGCCGAGGACCGACTTGAAGAGCCTCCTGCCGGGATTGTCCTCGTTCATCCGTATCTCTTCGAGGACGACCTCGAGCTCCTTCGCGAGCTCCCCCTCGTCCAGGGCAGAGCGCTGTATAGCGTCGCTTATGACGTCAAGCCCGGTCGGGAAATGGCGGCTCGGGACTGTCAGGTGGTAGACGGTGTTGTCGAATGAGGTATACGCGTTTATGTCGCCGCCCACGGATTCGATTATCCCGGCTATCTCGCCGACCTTTCTCTTCTCCGTGCCCTTGAAGAGCATGTGCTCGAATACGTGGGAGATACCGGCTAAGCGGTCCGGCTCGTCCGCGCTCCCGACCCGCACCCACATCTGAATCGAGACTACCGGGGCCGAGTGCTCTTCCTCTATTATCACGGTAAGCCCGTTATCGAGCTCGTGCTTGTAGAGCTTGGACGGCTCTGCGGATGCGGCGCCAGCGAGCATGGTGAAGAGGACGGCGAAAGCGAGTAGAAGGGCATGTATCCTTTTTACGACCATCAAGGCCTCCTTATGTCCATTGGCTTGCGCCCCCGGCGGAGAGAAGCCCCGGACGCATAGAAAAGAATAAAACAAAAGCGATGTTTTTGCAACCCCCATGCGGCAAAAAAGCTCGAAAAGTCAAGAGCTTCGCTTCCTTGACACCGCCCCATAACCTGTTATTCTCTCTTTATGCAGGAAAAAAGACGCGGAAAAAAGGCGCTTGTCATAGCCGATGTGCAGAACGATTTCTGCCCATCTGGCGCCCTCGCCGTGCCAGAGGGGGACAGGATAGTCCCTGTCGTAAACAGGTACATAAGGCTCTTCAAGTCAGCCGGGCTCCCAGTCTACATAACACGCGACTGGCACCCGCCCGTGACCATCCACTTCAAGGAATTCGGCGGCACATGGCCGCCCCATTGCGTGATGGGCACAAAGGGCGCGGAATTCCATCCTGACCTGGAAGTCCCTGAAGACGCACTGGTCCTCTCAAAAGGCGATACGCCGAATGCGGACAATTACTCTGCGTTTGACGGCCATGACGAGAAGGGAAGGCGCCTTGTGGAAATCCTCGAAGACGATGGAGTAACCGAGATTTACGTCGGGGGTCTTGCGACGGACTACTGCGTGAGGCAGACCACGCTCGACGCCCTCGGGATGAAGTTCAAGGTCACGGTCCTTCTGGACGCGGTCAAGGGAGTGGACCTTGAGCCGGGCGATTCCGAGCGCGCGCTCAAAGAGATAAAGGAAAAGGGCGCGGGTTCTACCGAAATAGATATGATAGAAATTTCTGAAAAGTAGGTCGAAGGCTCCAAAAGAGAAAAAAGCGCATCGGGCCGGGGCCCGATGCGCGAGCTTGGAAGTAGCCTACCTCTCCGCGTGTGCCTGGTGTGCGTGATGCCTCTGCGAGAAGGCCCAGCCCGAAAGGAAACCGGCGGCCAGGAAGAAGAGTAGCCTCGCCCTGAAGCCGATGGGTATGTAGCGGGTCTTTTTGCCGGTGACCTCGATGACCCCGACTGGCCTTACCATCATCCCGCCTCCTCCGCCTTCTTCCCGTTCGGCCTTCCTGTTGCCTTTCTCAACTCCTTTTTCCGCCTCGCCCCCGCCGCCGAAGCCGTAAGTGACCTTCGCAACCGGTATTATCGTCCGGTCCGGGGTCCTCACCGGTTTTCCGTAAGCCGCCCGGACAGTGGCGCTCGATTTGAGCGTCCCGGAAATCTCCCTTAAAAGGTTTTTTGTCCGCTCAAGCCTTAATAGACCCATTTTATCCCCCCTTAGGATTCAAGGTGTACGAATGGCATCCATGATTAGAGTATGCCAGAAAAGGGGAGGTTGGGAGATATGCCGACCGCTGGCCGTGAATATCAAAGGATCACTTCGTTTGCGGGGCGTCTGGGGGTAGGGAGCACTCCGGGGCCGTAGCCCATTCTCATGAGGAGCTGCGGAAATCCCTCTCCGACAAGCTCGCCGAGCCTGGGCCTCAATTCGGCCACCTCTATGGGCTGGTTGAGATACGAGCCCCAGACGCCTTCGGACCGGGCAAGGAGGAGGACCCTCGAAAGCGCCATGCCGGCAACGAGCCAGTCCCCCGCAGAGTCTCCCTTTGTGCCGAGGACAGCCAGGAGAGGGGAGCCCGATGCTAGCTGCTTATCCTTTGCCGCGCGGCCCTTGCCCCAGTCGAAGGTGCGGATGAGAAAGGGACCGGCGCTTGACGCGAGGTCGCCCATGCCGAAGGCGTACCCAGGCATGCCGTCCCTGCTCCGGCTCCGGTTCGGGTGTATCCACGCGGCAAGCTCCCGCCGGAACTGCCTGTTGGCCGCCTGTATCCTGTCCCCCTCGGCGACGAGCGCGGCTATCCTCTCCTTCTCATCCATGCTCTCGGCGATATGGAGCCATGCCCCCGCCGACCTTGCCGCCTTCTTGAGCTTCTCTATGAGGTCCTTTCTGACCGCTTTCTTATCAAAAGGCATCCTATTGGTCCTTCTCGCCTTTATCGCGCCGAAGAGCCTGCTCTCCTCGTCAGTTGGAGCTTTCCTCCCCCTGACCGAGATACTTGCGAGAAGGTCCGGTGTGGCTTCATCGGGAAGGAGCGTAGTTGAGACATCAAGCCCGAAATGCCGCGCTGCGATAAAAAGATTAAAGAGGGCCGCGCCGCAGCTTATGGTCAGGGACCTGTCGTCAGGGTCTGCTATTGGAAGGGCGCGCGTCCTGTCCGCGAGGAGGTCCACACCGGCCTCCCCGATGCTGAAAAGCCAGGGCTGGGTATTGTGGCTCGACGGCGCAAGAACGGCGTAGTTCACCAGGAAGGAGAGTCTCTCCCGCATGGACCCGCCGGAAGGGAAATCCCCCTCCGATATCTCCCATGTCTCGATGGCGTCGTCCGTTCCGCTCATCTCTTTTTCCTTTCGCGTGAGTCCGTTTTTATGAGGTCAGCTTAAGTCCGGCTATGCCGATTACGATTAGGCCGATGCAGGCTATCCTCAGCGCCTCCCGTGGCTCGCCGAAGAGGGTCATGCCGATTATCACGGTCCCGACCGCGCCGATGCCGGTCCATATGGCATAGGCGGTGCCCATCGGTATGGTCTTCAACGCAAGGGCCATGCAGCCCATGCTGAGGCCAAGGGCGGCTATGGTAGCTATGGTCGGGACGGTCCTGGTGAAGCCCTGCGAGAGCTTGAGTTCCACTGCCCAGACGACCTCGAAAAAACCGGCCATGAAGAGAAAGAACCAGGACGTCATCTGCCCGGCCTCCCTTTTTTCGGGATGGAGGTTTTCGCAGAGCTGGTTATCCTACTGGGGTCCAGGAGACGGTCCCACTCCGTCCCGGTGAGGATCCCTTTTCCCAGCACAGTCTCTTTTATCGTCTTTCCGGTCTTCATGGATTCCTTAACCACCTCGGCTGCCCTCTCGTATCCTATAATGGTATTTAGCGCGGTCGCCAACCCCTCAGAGGCCTCGAAATACCGCCTGCAGCGCTCAGGGTCCGCCTTTATGCCCTTTACGCACCGCTCGGAAAAGGCGAGGGCCGCATTTGTCAGTATGTCTATGGATTGGAGCAGGTTATGGCCTATGACAGGGAGCATGACATTAAGCTCAAGCTGGCCCTCCTGCGCTGCGGCGGCTATGGCAGCATCCGCGCCGATTACCTGGAAGCCGACCATGTCCACCATCTCGGCCATCACGGGATTGACCTTTCCAGGCATTATCGACGACCCTGGCTGCACAGGCGGAAGCCTTATCTCAGCCAGCCCTGTCATGGGCCCGGAAGAGAGGAGCCTCAAGTCGTTCGCTATCCGTATGAGGTCGAGCGCCGCGTCCCTGAGCGCGCCGGAAAAGGAAGAAAAGTCGGTAAAGCTACTTAGCGCCTCGAAAAAGTCCTCAGCCTTCCTGAGCCCCTTTATCCCGCTCGCCTTTGAGAGCTCGCGAAGTGCCGTGTCCCTGTATCTCGGGTGCGTGTTTATGCCGGTCCCCACGGCGGTCCCGCCGAGCCCTATCCTCTTAAGCCGCTCCCTTGCCTGCGCTATTCTCTCGATCGAGCTTTTCACGGCGGATGCCCATGAGCCGAACTCCTGCCCGAGAGTAATGGGCACAGCGTCCTGGAGATGCGTCCTCCCGGACTTGATTACATCTCTAAACTCTCTGGCCTTTGCCCTAAGCGCGGCCTCAAGGCCGCCGAGGGCCTCTACGAGCCTGTTAGATTCTGAAAGGGCGGCTATGCGGAGGGCCGTGGGCATGGCGTCATTCGTGGACTGGCTCATGTTCACGTGGTCGTTCGGGTGGACGAGCCTGTAGTCGCCCTTCTTCCCGCCAAGGATTTCTATGGCCCTGTTCGCTATGACTTCGTTGGCGTTCATGTTATGGGATGTGCCTGCCCCGGCCTGAAAGACGTCCACTATGAACTCGCCATCGAGCCCGCCATCGATGACCTCCTCCGCCGCCTTCTCAATGACGCGGGCAAGTCTCTTTTCAAGGAGGCCGAGGCTTAAGTTTGCCCGGCAGGCGGCAAGCTTCACGATCCCGGTCGCTCTGATGAAGGCGCGGGGGGCCCTCAAGCCGCTTATCCGGAAGTTCTCCGAGGCGCGTAGCGTCTGTATGCCGTAGTAGGCTCCCTTGGGCACTTCCCTTTCTCCCAGGGAATCCCTCTCCAGCCTGAAAGTCCGTTCTCCGGGCATTCTGGTCAGTTCCTGATTATTTTATGATCCGGCCCGAGCGGCAGGGTCACGTCGATATGGCCGGCAATGGTGTCGGTCTTTTTGCCTTCCACGAGGATCTGTACGTCTTCTATTTCGGGGAAATTGAGCGCGAGAGTATTCACTACAGAATAAACCGTCTGTATCTCGAAAGACGAGCCGCCGGGATGGTTCTCGACGACTTCTCTACTGAGATCGACGGTTGCGGTCTTGTCATCTATTCTAAGGCCAAGGAGCTTCGTTCCGCTCGGCAGGGCCGAGGCGAATTGAGCGCTCTCAGGCCCCTCTATAAGCTCTCCGAGCGCCTCCCTGGCCTCCGCGAGGAGTGGGCCCTTATCTATGCTCCGCTTCTCGGCCTTTAGGTAAAGCCCTTCCTCGTCGCTGAAGTAGACGTCTATCTCCCGCGTGTCCTTTGGAGGTTTTCCGGAAAGCCAGACGAGGATTAAAACGCCGATAACGACCGTTACAGCGGCCGCGGCAGTTATAAGAAGGGTGTTTTTACCGCCTTTACGTCTTCTGGGCATCCTGAGCCTCTGTAAGGACGGCAAGTTCCGCATCGGAGAGCCTGTCGCCGAAGAATTTTTTGCCGACGACCATGAACCTCTCGGGCGAGTCGGTAACGAAAAACCTGAGTGACGCCGCACCCACGCAATCGTTCAGCAGCCCTCTTTCCGCAAGCGTCCTCTTTACCTCAGCGGCTGTCGAGGCAGCCGAGTCTATGAGCGTAACGCCTTCGCCCATGACCGAAGCGATGGTCCTTTTAAGGAGCGGGTAGTGCGTGCAGCCGAGCACCAGGGTGTCTATGGAGGCCTCCTTGAGCCCGGAAAGATAACGCTCTGCGACCTTTACAGTTATTTCGTCCTCGGCCCAGCCCTCTTCAACGAGCGGCACGAAGAGGGGGCAGGCTTTTACGAAGGCCGACACCGCCGGGTTCTCGGCCTTTATAGCCGAGACGTAGGCGCCGCTCCTTATGGTGCCCTCGGTCCCTATGACCCCGACCCTGCCGGTCCGTGTCGCGGCCGCTGCCGCGCGCGCTCCGGGTAGGATGACGCCCAGGACCGGAATGGCAAGCTCCCTTGCAAGCCTCGGGACCGCGAAGGCCGAGGCGGTATTGCAGGCGGCTACCAGCAGCTTGATATTATGTTTTGCGAGAAAAGCCGCTATCTCGAAGGAGTACCTTTCGATAGTCTCACGCGACTTGCTGCCGTAAGGCACCCTGGCGGTGTCCCCGAAATAGACCGTGCACTCGTTCGGCAGGAGCGAGGTTATCTCGCGAAGGACCGTAAGCCCTCCTATTCCTGAGTCGAATACGCCTATTGGGTTGCGCTTCATTTGTATACGGCCTTCCGATCCTACGTCTTTGAAACCCCTGTGTCCTGCTAAGTTTAGGTAAAGCGGCCCCCTGTGTCAATTCCAAATTTGGCGAGGCCGGATTCCGTTCGGCTGGCCTGCCCGTGCGGAACATTGTATATTATATAATATGCCGCTACAGTTTGAAAGGAGGCTGGGGTCCTCGCCGAACGGGTAAATTCGCCTGGTACGTTTTTATGGAAGCCGGCTAATTGCCTGCTTGACACAAAATACTTGACCTTACCGAGGGAAAATTGGAGAACGGCGAGATTGCCAAGGTCTTTTTCGAGATAGCGGACCTCCTTGAAATAAAAGGGGGCGATACCTTCAGGATCCGCTCGTACAGGAACGCGGGGATGGTGGTGGAGGGTCTGCCCGAGAGCCTTAAGACCCTTTACGCCGAAGGTGGAGAGGACGGCCTTAAGGGAATCCCGGGCATAGGGGAGAGCACGAGGAATAAAATAATCGAGCTCCTTACGACCGGCAGGTGCGCTTACCACCGCGAGCTCCTTGGAGAGATGCCACACGGGATGCTCGAGATGATAAAGGTATCCGGCCTCGGGCCGAAAAAGGCCGCGGTCCTCCATAAGGAACTCGGCATAAGCGGCCTCGAGGGGCTCGAGCGGGCGGCAGAGGCCGGGCACATACGGGGGATACGCGGCTTCGGGGAGGTAACCGAGCAGAAGATACTCCGCGGCATAAGGGAGATGAAGACCAGGTCCCGGCAGTTCAAGCTATCCGCGGTAGTGCCCTACGAACGGTCCTTCACGAAATACATGAGCGAGGTCCCGGGCATCATGGAGGTAGCCCCCTCCGGGAGCTACCGGAGGTGGAAGGAGACCGTAGGAGACCTCGATATCCTTGTCACCTGCTCGGATGCGCGCGCCGTAATGGACCACTTCGTGAAACACCCGGACATAGCCGAGGTGGTGTCAAAAGGGGAGACCAAATCAACGGTGGTGCTCGCCTCCGGGCTCCAGGTGGATATAAGGGTGCTCGATAAGCGCTCCTTCGGCTCGGCGCTCCAGTATTTTACCGGCTCCAAGGCGCACAACGTGGCCTTGAGGGAGAGGGCCAGGAGGATGGGCCTCAAGATAAGCGAGTACGGGGTCTTCAGGGAAAAGGGCGAGGTATGGGTGGCGGGCGAGAGGGAGGAGGACGTGTACAGGGCCGTGGGGCTCCCGTGGATACCGCCGGAGCTACGCGAAAACAGGGGCGAGATAGAGGCGGCAGAGGAGGGTAGCCTTCCCAGGCTTATAGAGAGGACCGACATTAAAGGCGACCTCCACGTGCATACGAAGGAGAGCGACGGCACGTACACGCTCGACCAGATGGCCGAGGCCGCCATGAAGATGGGCTACGAGTACATGGCCGTCACCGACCACTCGAAGGCGGTGGGCATAGCAAGGGGGCTCGACGAGGCGCGCCTCAACGCCCAGTTGAGGGCAGTGGACGAGTTCAACGACAGGATGAAAAGACAGCGGAAGAAGTTCAGGGCATTGAAGGCAACGGAAGTGGACATACGGGCTGACGGCTCGCTAGACCACCCGGAAAGGGCGTTAAGGAAGCTCGACTGCGTCGTCGCCTCGGTCCATTCGGGTTTCCGCATGGAGATGAAGGAGATGACTACCCGTGTCATAAAGGCTATCCGTACGGGACTCGTGAACATAATAGGGCATCCGACCGGAAGGCTCATAGGCGAGAGGGAGCCATACCAGATAGACCTCGAGAAGGTCATGGACGAGGCAAAGGGGCACGGCGTCGCAATGGAGCTAAACGCCTACCCGGACAGGCTGGACCTTAACGACGTCCACTGCCTGCTCGCGAGACAGAAGGGCGTGATGGTGGCCGTCTCGACCGACTCGCACTCCATACACCACCTCGAAAATATCGTCTACGGAATACACACGGCCCGAAGGGGCTGGCTTGAGAAGAAAGACGTCCTCAACGCGAGGCCCTTGAAGGAGCTTATGAAGGTTTTGAAGCGGCAGGCGTAAGCAGGATGAAATGAGAGCGGCAGGGGAGAAAGCCCCGGCCGCTCTTATAGATGAAGTCAGGCCTTTTTCCTTTTCCCGGCCTCAAGCGGCTCGACTTTTACCTTTATTATGCGGTTCTGCTCGACGTCCACCACGGTAAGCCGCATGTCCTTGTGGATGACGAACTCCCCGCCTCTCGGCACTCTCTGGAGCTTCGCGAGCATGAAGCCGGCGAGGGTATTGTACTCCTCTGCCTCTTCCTCTATCTCGATGCCGAGGTTCGAGAGGTCGCCTAGCGACGCAGAGGCGTCTATTATCATGGTGCCGTCCCGTAGCTTCTCGACGGGGCCGCCCGCGCCCACGTCATACTCGTCTTCGATCTCCCCGACTATCTCCTCAAGTATGTCTTCGATTGTTACAAGCCCGTCGATATCGCCGTGCTCGTCGACGACAATTGCCATGTGGAACTTCCGCCTCTGGAGCTCGCGGAGGAGCTTGCTGATCATTATGGAGTTGGGGACGAAATAAGGCGTCCGTATGATGGACTTCAAATCCAGAGTCCTGCCCTTCTCCAGGGAGCTGAATACGTCCTTGTTGAAAAGCACTCCCACAATCCTGTCTATGCTGTCGCGGTAGACCGGATATCTCGAGAACCCGGACTCGGATATGAACTTCAGTACCTCGTCGGGAGGCGTGTTTATTTCTATCCCGCTTATCTTGTGCTTGGGGACCATGACCTCCCTCACGGTCTTGTCCGCGAACTCGAATATGCCGTGGAGGAGCTGGGCCTCGGTCTCCTCGAATATGCCGGTCGCGCGGCCTTCCTTGATGAAGTATTTTATCTCCTCCTCGGATATGAACACCTGCTTGGCCGTGTCCTTTACGCCGAGCATCCTCATGACCGCCGAGGTGGAGCCGGTAAGGAGCCTTACGGGCACGTCCGTGAGCCTCGATATGAAGTCGAGCGGCTTGGCGGAGAAAAGAGCTATCTTCTCGGCGTACCTCAATGCAAGGTGCTTGGGCACTAGCTCGCCGACTACGAGGCTAACATAGGAGATTACGGCTACTACCGCGCCGAGCGCAAGGAGGCTTGCCACCTGCTGGGGTATTACCGGAATAGACTGGAGGAGGGGCTTGAAGTGCTCCGATGCTATGACGCCCCCTATGACCGAGGCGGTGGTGCCTACGACCGTCACTCCTACCTGGACGGTAGCCAGGAACCTGTCCGGGTTTTCCTTCATCCGGCTCACGATTTCGGCTGAAAGGTTCCCGTCCTTGGCGAGTTTTTCGATTATGCTTCTTTTTGCGGATATTATGGCTATCTCGGCGCTTGAGAAGAAGCCGTTAAAGATTATAAGCGCCAGGATTATTATCGCCTCGATCACAAGGCCTTCGAACGACACAAAACCTCCAGTTTGAGGGTTGACGAAAAAAGACGCCGGCAGTCGAGTGTAACACCTGACGGGAAAGCGGGTTATCCTGGGAACCCGCGGGACTTTTTTCGCGGTTACGGGCCTTGGCAGGATGGGACTCATTCCAAGGTTTCGTGGAAAAAACGGCAGGATAACGGGGGGCTATCCGGGCCGTCTGAAATTATAACATAATGCCGGGGAAAACGGGAAATAAGGCGGAGCGGGCCTGTTCTGCCCGGCCCCCGCCTGTTTTCCGATTTATAATAAGTGCGCCCTCTTTACCTTGAAGGCGTCCATGCCGGGAAATACGGCCTCGGTCCCTAGCTCTTCCTCTATCCTGAGAAGCTGGTTGTATTTGGCGGTCCTGTCGGTCCTGGAAGCGGAGCCGGTCTTTATCTGCCCGGCGTTCGTGGCTACACTTATATCGGCGATGGTCGCGTCCTCCGTCTCCCCGCTCCTGTGAGAGATGACTGCCGTGTACCCGGCCCTGACGGCCATCTGCACGGCCTCCAGGGTTTCGGTAAGTGTGCCTATCTGGTTCACCTTGACGAGGATGGAGTTCGCTATGCCTTCGTCTATGCCGCGCCTGAGCCTCGCTACGTTCGTTACGAAGAGGTCGTCGCCCACGAGCTGGACCCTTTCGCCGAGCTTCTTCGTAAGTAGAGCCCAGCCTTTCCAGTCGTCCTCCGAAACGCCGTCTTCAATAGATATCACTGGGAAATCCTTCACAAGGCCTGCGAGATAGTCGACCATCTCGTCTGCCGAAAGCTCCTGGCCTTCGAGCATGTAGGCCGCGTCCTTGTACATCTCGCTCGACGCGCAGTCCAGGGCCAGCATGACATCCTGCCCGGCCTTGTAGCCCGCCTTCTCTATCGCCTGGATAATGACCTCCAGCGCCTCCCTGTTGCTTCCGAGCGCCGGGGCGAAGCCGCCCTCGTCGCCCACGGCAGTCGAAAGCCCCTTTTTCTTGAGTATGGATTTCAAGCTGTGGAAGACCTCGACCCCGGCCCGAAGCGCTTCCCTGAAGGAGCTAAAACCCGCTGGAACGACCATGAATTCCTGTATGTCGAGGTTATTGTCCGCGTGCGCCCCTCCGTTTATGATGTTCATCATGGGGACCGGGAGGACCCTGGCGTTCGCCCCGCCTATGTACCTGTACAGTGGGAGCATGGAGGCTGCTGCTGACGCCTTCGCGACCGCCATGGAGACGCCGAGCATGGCGTTCGCGCCGAGCCTCTTTTTGTTATCGGTCCCGTCGAGGGCTATGAGGGTCCGGTCTATCAAGGGCTGGTCGGAGGCGTCCAGTCCGCGTATCTCCTTCGATATCTTCTCGTTTACGTTCCTTACGGCCTTGAGTACGCCTTTCCCGAGATACCTCTTCTTGTCGTTGTCCCTTAGCTCCACCGCCTCGAACTTGCCGGTCGATGCGCCGGACGGGACAGCGGCCCTGCCCTTGAATCCTCCGTCAAGGGTGACCTCGACCTCCACGGTCGGGTTCCCCCTCGAATCGAGTATCTCCCTCGCGATAACGTCGATTATGTTGGTCATCATTCCTCCAGAGCAATATTTTGGCGCGGTGCTCCGCGCGGATTTTCAGGGCCCGAGTAAGGCGGATATATGCTTCATAGCCCATCCAAGCGTGCCGTAATTATACTTTTAGTTTGAAAAATTGCAAGGCAAATCCGGCCCCGCACGCCTCCGGACAAGGGGAAAACCCTTGCGCCCGCGCCCGCAGGGCGATAAGATTGTGTAGCCCTGGTTTCACAAAACCCGCCATTTTTCAAAAGGTTAATTTATAACGTGACCACAATACTTATACTCAGCCTGTTCGGCGGCGTAGCTCTCGTCCTTTTCGGGATGAGGCTTGCCGGTGACGGGCTCCAGAGGACCGCCGGAGCGAAGCTCAGGGGCTTTCTCCTGACGGCCACCGACAACCGACTTAAGGGCGTCGGGGTCGGCGCGGCAATAACGGCCCTCCTCCAGAGCTCGAGCGCTACGACCGTCATGCTCGTCGGGTTCGTGGGCTCGGGCCTGATGACCCTCGGCCAGACCATGGGCGTCATCCTCGGCGCCGACATCGGGACGACCATTACCGTCCAGGTGATAGCGTTCAAGGTGTACGATTACGCCATAGGCGTAATAGGGCTCGGCGTGGTCATGATCTCGCTCGGCAGGGGGAGATGGAAGGACGTCGGCCAGGCCGTGCTGGGCTTCGGCCTGGTCTTTTTCGCCCTGAAGATTCTCATAGAGACCTTCGAGCCGGTATCGGCTAACCCGCTCTTCAGGGAGTTCCTGGTGGGCTTGAGCAAGGACCCCTTTGCCGGGATAATCGTCTCCGCGCTCCTTACCGCGCTTTTCCAGAGCAGCGCCGCCACCCTCGGCATCGCGCTCACTGCCGCTCTCTCGGGGCTTCTTTCACTCGAGGCAGCCGTCCCCATTGTCCTCGGCGCGAACATAGGCACGACCTTCACGGCCGTCATCTCCTCCATAGGGGCGGGCGTTGAGGCAAAAAGGGTCGCGCTCGCGCACACGCTCTTTAAGGCGCTCGGCGTCGTCATAGTCCTCCCTTTTCTCGACTATTTCGCCATGCTAGTCGGGGCCTCGACTGCCGACCCGGCCAGGCAGGTGGCGAACGCGCACACCTTCTTTAATATTGGTATAGCGGCCATCTTCCTCCCCTTTACAGGCCCGTTCACACGGCTCGTGACCAGGCTCATGCCTGAATCCAAGGCCCCGGCCAAGTTCGGGGCCAAGTACCTTGACCCCATAGTCCTTTCATCCCCGACGCTAGCGCTCGTGCAGGCTTCCAGGGAGTCTCTCCGGGCCGCGGACATAGTCCAGGAGATGCTCGAAAAATCGATCAGGGTCTTCGAATATGACGACCAGGACCTCCTCGAAGAGATACAGGAGAAGGACGACGACGTCGACCTACTCGACAGGGAGGTGAAGCTCTTCTTAACGAAGCTTTCGAGGGAAAGCCTCACCGAGGAGCAGGCAAAACGGGAGATCGAGATAATGCTCTTCTCCGACAACATCGAGAACATCGGCGACGTCATAGACAAGAACCTCATGGAGCTTGCGCGGAAGAAGATAAAGGGCGGCCTCTCCTTCTCGGCTGACGGAATGAGGGAGATCAAGGAACTCCACAGGAGGGTGGTCGAGGACTTCGAGATGGGAGTAGCCGCTTTTGCCGGGAGCGACCTCGAGCTCGCAAGGAGGCTTATAACGCACAAGCAGAGGCTTTCCGAGCTCGAAAGGGATTTAAGGCAGAACCACATAGACAGGCTCCACAAGGGTTTCAGGGAATCCATTGACACGAGCGCCATACATCTTGACGTCCTTACGAACCTCAAGAGGATAAATTCCTATATAACAAACGTCGCCTACCCGGTCCTTGAACGCGAGAAGGGCTGAGCCTGCCTTGCAATCCGCACGGTTGCGGCTATAATCCAAAGAGAACGGAATCGTCCCGTAGCGCCCAAAACGAGGGCACCGGATGCTTTTTGGACTGCTTGCCGTTTCCATAGCTCTCTCGGCCGGAGACCCGGTCGATGCCGCCCTTGAAAGCTTCCGGCGTCTTGAGGCCTATAGCGTCACGCTCAGGGCCGAGTCCGACAGGACCGAAGTCATCAGGTATTTCTACAAAAAGCCCGGATATATCAGGATGGAGTTCGAAGAGCCGCACAGGGGGGCGGTCCTCATCTATGACCCGCTCGAGAGGGAAGTGCTCCTCCGTCCGTTCAGGTTCCTCCAGTCGTTCAAGATGCGGCTTGAACCGGAAGACAGGCTTATAAGGAGCTCGCGCGGGCACACTGTCGATGAGTCTTCAATAGGGACGCTCCTCGAAAATGTAAGCGAGCTCAAGGAAGACGGTTCCCTCGAAGTCCTGGGCGAAGAGGACGTTGACGGGAAAAAGGCCCTGCTCGTCGAGGTCGAAGGCCGGGACGGCCGCGAGGTGGACGGGATAAACATGTACCGGCTATGGCTCGACCAGGAGACCCGCCTCCCTGTCAAGGTAGAGGCCTACGACGCAGGCGGCAAACTCGTCGAGCGCGTCCGGATGGACGGCCTGGTCGTTGACCCGGAGTTTCCGCCGGATTTCTTCTCTCTGGATTGACCTCTCTATATAAACGACAGAGGTAACTGGAATAAAGCAGGCGTGTCTGTAAGACGGCTGGACGCGGGTGGACCCCATGAAAAAGCCCGTGAATCACTTCGAAGAGAGGCCATGGGCAAGTATTCCATATCCAAGAAGCTCGGTTCGGATTTCGACCTGGCGGTCGAGAGCGTGCGCGCGGCCCTTGAGACGGACTGCTTCGGGGTAATGGACGAGCTCGACATGGCGGGCCTCTTCAGGCAGAGGCTCGGGAAGGAATTCCGGAAGTACAGGGTCCTCTCGGTCTGCCACGCGCAGCTCGTGCACAAGGCCGTGACGGTTGAGACCGAGGCGGGGCTCCTCCTCCCGTTCCATGTCATAATATACGAGAACGACGAGGGCGGGGCCACTGTTGCGGCCGTCGACCCTGTCGTGGTCATGTCCATGATAGAGAACCCGGCGCTCGCGATAATCGCCAAAGAGATGCACGAGAAGCTCGCAAGGATAATCGGCGAGATAAGCTAGTCAACACTTTTTTTCAGTCCTTCAAGATTATTTGCCGCATATAACACCAGCTCCCGTATGATGGATGGAGCGGCTGTCCGAAGGACATAAGCCGAAGACTTATAGCAGAATAAGCCGACAACTCCTAGCTGCCGATTTTTACTGCACCTTGAATTTGCCTCCCCGCTTTTAAGAGAAGACCACCTTTGCGCTGTATTAATCCATCCCATTTGAAAGCCTGAGAGTATCGCTAGTTTTCGCAGCTGAGCCATTCAAGGGAATAAGGCGTCAGGAAAGCGAAAATATGAGAGTCATTGCCTCTAAAAAATTCATCGTAGGGGCTATAATAACCGTCTTTTTTGTAAGTCTCTTAAGGGAGGCTATAGCCTGGAAATATGGGCCTTCTTTTGAAGTAAATACTAATACCGCACAGCCCCTTAAATCTGAGCCAGTCAAATTAATTCCTCTTGTTCCAGTCAATTATTTCTCGGAGGGCGAAGGTCCTGTTAAAGAAAGTATTTCACATCCATTTGCTAGCGAGCAATTTGGTTCGCCCAATCTTGCTGACAACGTTGCCCTGGTCGGCACAGTTACAACCAGTAGTGGCCAGAGCTATATTGTTTTTGAGAGCCAGAAATTTAACGAACAGAGAAGTTTCACCGTTGGCGAAAATGTTTTTGGCCTCGGCATACTCAAACAAATAGGTGATGGCACGGCTCACATAGAGGCTAAGGGGAAAATGCTAGCGATATCCATTCTCGACTCAAGGCCTCCGGACACACCAAATAATAAAGTATCGAATAATGCTCCGATAGAGAAACCCGCCTGCACTGAGAGCGTTTACCTGCTGGTTCAATCTCTCAGTACGTACAACACCAGCAGTTTTGGTGCCATAAGCACGGTCGAGGAAGCTGAAAGAATTTTTGAGGAAATAAAGGATCGCGTCCATGGCCTCGAGTTCGAAACGTTATACTATAATGACGAGGATTTGAAAGTGCATCATAAGATAGCTGAAACCGCAAAGAGGTACGGGATAGAGCTATGGGCAACCTCATGGAGGCTCAGGGACCGAATAAGGTCATTTGGCAAGATACCAGTAGAATACCAGGCGTATAGAATGCTGCCGGATGGGACAATAATCCTGGCAGAAGTCGATGGAAAGCCGCTTTTTGACGTGTTGAACGGGGAGGCTATGGCTTGGTTCCTGAAAGAATACAGGGAGAAATATCTTGAGCCGTTTAAAGGATTACTAAGCGGGTACTTCTTCAACGAGGATGTCCTGGCTTATTTTGGAGAAAGAAAAGGGAACAATAACAGATATGACTATTGGAACAACCCGACTTTCAGCCCCGCCGTCTTAAAGGCCTGGCGAGAATATTGTAAGGCAAATATGATTATTCATGATGGGAAAATCGTAAATAGCTTCCCTGTCCATACGCCTGAGATGGCTGCTAACGGAGGAGGGTTGACAGAGTATTTCCCCGGCTACAACGTCCCGGAGGTTATCTATCCAGGCCAGTCGTTTAGCCAGCTTCCAAAGGCAGAAGGGGTGTGGAAACATTGGGATGACTTCGTTACAGAGCGATTTCAATCCATCTGGATCGATCAGATAGCCGAGCTTGCAAACAAGGTTAATGAAGATAGTTCCACGGAATGGAGAGGAGTTAAATATTTCGGCCTACATCACTGGAGCCTGCCTTTCGAGATTATTAAGGACAAGAATTTTACAGTGCCTGAAATCCATAGATGGGGTGCTTGGGGTAGACAGCGCGGCGTTGATTTGGAAAAAATGAGCGCTTCGCCACATATCAAAACGGTTGTCTGCGAGACTTATCCTCCGATAAAGGCAAACCTTGAATTTTATATTCGTGAGTTTAAAAGAGAGTCGGAAAGGAATGATAAGAGTTTTGGTGTAATGCTGCATCGGGACGACAACTGGCAACTTGATATCGAAGAAGAAGCGAAAAGGTGGAATTTGATTAACACCTATCGGCCATCTGTCCTCGTGAGATTCCCGTTAAAAAACATGCTCCCTTGGAATGCCAATTATTCTTCCTATCGAGAATCGTTATTCGATTACAATTTAAAGGCTTATAAGGAAAATTATTGTTCCTCTCCAATTAACCCACTGCAGTAGGTTGGACTTCGTTATTGAATCTGCTAAAAGAAAAAGTTACAAAGTGCTTGTAGCGCACAGTAAAATCGGTTATGATTGTTATAGCTTATCCCATACCTTAAATAGGAGTCCGATGTATCAGTACGGGATAATAACTGAGTCCCCGAAGATGAAACACGTCTTTCAAATTATGGAAGCTATTTCAAAAACATCAACAACTGTGCTCTTGACTGGAGAGACTGGAACAGGCAAGGAACTCGTAGCCCAGGCGATACATCACACCAGTACGCGCTCACAAAAGCCTTTCGTTGCCATCAACTGCGGCGCAATCCCTTCTGACTTGATGGAAAGGGAGCTGTTTGGACATGAAAAGGGCTCTTTTACAGGGGCAAACCAGAAGGCGATAGGTAAATTAGAATTCGCCAATGGTGGAACCATATTCCTCGATGAAATAGCGACACTTCCACCGCATCTGCAAGTCAAGTTGCTCCGTGTTATACAGGAAAAGTCTTTTGAGCCTGTGGGCTCGCTTATTTCCGTCAAGGTAGACGTGAGATTCATAGCCGCCGCAAATGTCAATCTGCTTAATGAAGTCAAGGAGGGGCGTTTCAGGGAGGACCTTTACTACAGACTGAATGTACTGCCGATAGATATCCCGCCGCTGAGGGATAGAAGGGAAGACATCCCCTTGCTTGTCCAGCACTATCTTTCGGAATACGGTAAAAAATACAACAAAAGGATTGGCGGGATTACAGACAGGGCACTGGATATTCTGACAAAATATTCATGGTTTGGGAATGTGCGCGAACTGCAGAACCTCTCAGAGATGCTTGTCGTCCTGGCGGCTGAGGATAGTATAATAGACGCAGATTTTTTGCCTGAAACACTTTTCAAATCAAATGTAAACAAGCCTGCTGTCACCTATGAAGATGCAATGAAAGCCTTTGAAAAGGAGTACCTGATAAAGGTTCTGCAGGAAACCAATTGGAACAGAACGGAAGCTTCTAAAAAAATGGGGCTTCACAGGAATACGTTATTAAACAAAATGAGGGAGCATGGGCTCCAGGAGGCTCATTAAGGTTTTCTATTACTTTGGTAATCAGACCTGAAGAGGGCCTCAGGTCTGATGTCTAAAACTTGCATTATTAATAGCAAATCGTTCAAAGTAAGCGGTATATGTCCCGTTTCTTTACGGGCATAGGTAGAGCGCTCAATCCCCAGCTTTTCCGCCACATCCGCCTGAGAATACCCCTTCACCTTTCGAATTGTCACAATTCGAAAAAGTATATGGTCCAGCTCTTTCATAAAATAGGCAGAGCTCCTAGCGTATAAAGAAAAAGCGGGAAAATTGCAGGAAAAATAGTAGGATACTTGATTAGTATCGATATTATTTCGGCTGGCTTAAAAAATATTTAAATTTTTTAGAAGGGAACTCAACTGGTGCTTTCAAGGTGTAAGCATGGCTTGTGCATAGTTGGCGCAAGTTGTTTCATCCGTGAGCCCCTAAAAATCAATATATCAGAGGTTTTTGGATTTGCAAGAAAAAATTTAAGCGCAATACATAGCAGGAAGGGCTATCATTTTAATAAAATAGAACACTCGCAGATTTTGACATAAGCTTCCTGTCAAGAAGGCAGTTCTAAAGAAGAGTTTCGCGTTGTTTCGGCGTATCCAGTGTATAATCAAGGCTAGTCTAATCGTCTAATCCAGGGGTGCGTTCATGAGGGAATACGACGTCCTAGTCGTGGGCTCGGGCCCGGGGGGGCAGAAGGCGGCGCTGCAGGCCGCGAAGCTCGGGAAAAGGGTCGTGATAGTAGAGAGGAGCCCGTATCTCGGCGGGGCCGGTATACACACCGGGACGCTCCCGAGCAAGACGCTCCGGGAGATGGCGCTACTCTATTCGGGTTTCAGGGAGCGGGCCATATTCGGCCTCCAGCTCATAATGGACAGGGATTTGACCCTGAACGAGATACTCCACCGTAAGACCGAGGTCATACGTCGTCAGCTCGAAGTGGTAATGGACCAGTTCAGCCGGAACAGGGTCGCGATAGCTTACGGGACAGCATCCTTCCTGGACAGCCATACGCTTGAGGCGAGAGGAGAAGGGGGAGGCTGGGAGGTCTTCAAGGCCGGAGTCATAATGCTCGCCCCCGGCTCAAGGCCCGCGCGCCCGCCTGAAATACCCTTCGACTCCGGCCACATCTACGACAGCGACACCATCTTGAAGCTCGACAGGATCCCCAGGAACCTCACGATCGTCGGCGGCGGCGTAATCGGCTGCGAGTACGCGTGCATCTTCGCTGCGCTCGGAGTTAAAGTGAACCTCGTCGAGAAAAGGAAGAGGCTCCTCAATTTCGTGGACGAGGAGGTGGCTGAGAACCTTACCTACAGGATGAGGCACTCGGGCGTGACAATGAGGCTGGATGAAGAGGTGGTGGACATCGTGGTGGAAAGCCCGGGAAGGGTGGTGACGCGCCTTAAGAGCGGAAAGATGCTCGCCTCGGAAAAGCTCCTTTACACAATGGGGAGGACCGGTAATTCCGATACCCTGAACCTCGGCGCTGCAGGGCTCAAGGCCGACTCAAGGGGGCTCATATCCGTTAACGAGGACTTTCAGACGACCGTCCCGCACATCTACGCCATAGGGGACGTAATAGGCTTCCCGTCGCTCGCCTCTACCTCGATGGAGCAGGGTAGGAGGGCAGTCTGCCACGCCTTCCACAAGGAGGGGATCACCTGCGAGCTTCCCGGCCTTCTGCCTTACGGCATCTACACCATACCCGAGATAGCCATGGTCGGGGAGACGGAGGAGAGCCTGATGCTGAAGGGAGTACCCTACGAGACCGGCTCCGCGTACTTCCACGAGGTCGCGAGGGGGCAGATAATAGGCGACACCCACGGCATGCTCAAGCTCATCTTCGACAGGGATACGAGGCGGCTCCTCGGGGTCCATATCGTCGGCGAGCGCGCAAGCGAGCTCATACACCTCGGCCAGGCGGTCATGTGCTACGGCGGGCCCATAGATTACTTCAAGGACGCGGTTTTCAATTATCCGACCCTTTCGGACGCCTACAAGGAGGCTGCCCTGAACGGCCTGAATAAGCTCTGAGGGGGAGATTCCGGCCCTGCCTTTTCTTGACATGTCCCGGCCCTGCGGCAATACTTACAAATAGGGAAAATCCGTCCTGACTTGTAAAAAAAACGGTGCTGAATGAGGCTTGTGAGCGATTCCGGATCTCTAGTATACATACCGTCCGGCAGGGTAAGACTCGAGGGCGCGCTTGCCGTCCCCGACGGCGCGGAAGGCATAGTCCTTTTCGCGCACGGGAGCGGCAGCTCACGCCACAGCCCGAGGAACAACTACGTGGCCGGGGTCCTGAGGAAAGCCGGGCTCGGGACACTCCTCATGGACCTACTTACGAGGGATGAGGACATCGACTACGAGACCCGGTTCGATATCGGCCTCCTTGCGGAAAGGCTAGACGCGGCTACAACCTGGCTCGCCGAAGAGGACGCGACAAAAAGCCTGAGGATAGGGTACTTCGGCGCGAGCACCGGCGCTGCCGCGGCACTCCGGAGTGCCGCAAGGACCGGAGACGCCATAGGCGCGGTCGTCTCCAGGGGAGGCCGGCCCGACCTCGCGATGGACGCCCTGCAAATGGTCAAATCCCCGACGCTACTCATCGTAGGCGGAAGGGACGATATCGTGATAGAGCTCAACAGGAAGGCCTACGAGAAGATAGCCGCGGAAAAGGAGATGGTCATTGTCCCCGGCGCTACCCACCTTTTCGAGGAACCCGGCGCTCTGGAGGAGGTCGCAAGCCTCGCTGCCAGATGGTTTAAGAAATATTTAAAGCCCTTGTCAAGATAACGCCTTCCCGTAAGTGCCAGTCCCTCGCATTCCAATCCAATTCAGTCAAAACGGCCGTAAAGAGTTGCGGCTGGCCGCTTTTCAAAGTAGAATGTTCGTTAGAGAGCCTGTCGGCACCGCACCTTTTTTTTGTAAGGAAAAAGATGCTTAAGCTTGCCCACATATCAGTCCTCCTTTTGGCGGCCCTCCTCCCTTCATCCCTTTTCGGGGAAACACTCGCTCCTGTCCGTCTCGAAGTCCCTGAGAAGTTCAGAAAGGGCATATTCACCACTGAAAGGACCCTTGAGGCCGTTCCGGGGCTAAAGGTCTCGGTATATGCGGCCGGGGTTCCAGGAGCCCGGTTCATGGCAGTAAGGACCGACGGAGTGATATTCCTTAGCTCCCCTTCGGAAGGCAACGTCCTGGCGCTGCCTGACAAAGACCGAGACGGCGTGGCGGACGAAATCATAGTGTTCGCCAGGAACCTCAAGAGGCCGCACGGCCTTGCCTTCAGGGACGGCACGCTCATAGTCGCCGAGACCGGGAGTCTCATAGCCCTTGAGGACGCTTCAGGCGACCTAAAAGCCGATGTGAAAAGGATACTCAGCCAGGACGTGCCCGCGGGCGGCGGCCACTGGACGCGGACCGTCGTGGCCGGGCCTGACAACTCGCTCTATGTGTCAGCCGGATCGAGCTGCAATGCCTGCATGGAGGCGGACAAAAGGCGGGCGGCGGTCCTGAGGTTTACGGATTCGAAAGCGGAGATATTCGCGACCGGTCTCCGAAATAGCGTAGGTATCATGTTCCACCCGGAAACGGGCGAGCTCTGGGGCGTGGATAACGGGAGGGACAGCATCGGAGACGACATCCCGCCCGAGGAGCTTAACCTCATAAGGAAAGGCGGGGATTACGGCTGGCCTTTCTGCTATGGGAGCCGGGTGCCTGACCCGGAGCTGGGGAGCCCTGAGCGGTGCAAGGATACCATACCCCCGGTTGTTGAGATGCAGGCCCATTCCGCTCCCCTGGGGATTGCCTTCGGCTATGGCCTGGATTTCCCGAATAGGCTTAGAAATGCCCTTTATGTAGCCTTCCACGGCTCATGGGACAGGGAAGTTCCGACCGGCTATAAGCTATCGGCAATACCTTTTACGAAGGGAAAACCTTCCGGCGCTCCGTTCGATGTCGTGACCGGCTGGCTCGTGGAAGGTGAGGCATGGGGAAGGCCGGTAGACGCGGTAGTGGGCAAAGACGGCGCGCTTTATGTGTCAGACGACAGGGCAGGGGCGGTGTACAGGATAACATACAAGCCAAAACCCTGACTTGCATTAACCCTTCCTCTTGAAAAAGACAGCCGATAGGGGAGGGAGGCTAATATCGAGCGAGAAGGGCCTTTTGTGCGACGTGATTTCTTCCGCGTCCACGCCGCCGAGGTTCCCCTTTCCGCTACCGCCGTAAATTTCCGAATCGCTGTTCAGTATCTCCTGCCACCACCCGCCTTCGGGCACGCCTATCCTGTACCGCTCCCGGTAGACCGGGGTAAGATTGCAGACGACAAGCACTGTATCTTTAAGGTCCCTGCCTTTACGGAGGAAGCTTATCACGCTGTTTTCCCAGTCGTGGAAGTCCACCCACTCGAACCCCTCGTCCGAGAAGTCGAGCTCGTGAAGGGCCGGATCGGTCCGGTAGAGGCGATTCAAATCCGCTACCCACCTCTTTACGCCCGCGTGGCAGCCGTATGCAAGCACGTGCCATTCCAGGCTCTCGTCGTGAGTCCATTCCCTTACCTGCCCGAACTCCCCGCCCATGAAGAGGAGCTTTTTCCCGGGGTGCCCGTACATGTAGCCGTAAAGGAGCCGGAGGTTCGCGTGCTTCTGCCACTCGTCTCCGGGCATCTTCCCGATAAGCGAGCCCTTGCCGTGCACGACCTCATCGTGGGAGAGCGGCAGCATGAAATTCTCGGTAAAGGCGTACCAGATGCTGAAGGTGAGCTGGTTATGGTAGTACTTCCTGAAGACCGGGTCCTTTGAGAAATATTTTAGCGTGTCGTGCATCCATCCCATGTTCCATTTCATGCCGAAACCCAGGCCGCCGAGCCATGTGGGTTTCGAGACCATGGGCCATGCGGTCGACTCCTCCGCGAAGGTCTGCACGTCGGGAAACTCGTGGTATACGGCCTCGTTAAGGCGCTTCAAAAACCCTATGGCCTCGATGTTCTCCCTGCCGCCGTGCTCGTTGGGGACCCACTCTCCTTCCTCCCGCGAATAGTCCAGGTAGAGCATGGACGCGACGGCGTCCACCCTTATTCCGTCCACGTGGTACTTGTCGAGCCAGAAGAGCGCTGAGCTTATGAGGAATGAGCGCACCTCGTGACGTCCATAGTTGAATATGTAGCTCGCCCAGTCCGGGTGAAAGCCCTTCCTCGGGTCGGAATGCTCGAAAAGGTGCGTGCCGTCGAAGTAAGAGAGGCCGTATTCGTCGCCGGGGAAATGCGAGGGCACCCAGTCGAGTATGACCCCGATGTCGTTCTGGTGTAGATAGTCGACGAGGTACATGAAATCCTGAGGCGTGCCGAACCTGCTGGTCGGCGCGAAGTAGCCGAGGGTCTGGTAACCCCATGAGCCATAGAACGGGTGCTCCATGATCGGGAGGAACTCGACATGCGTAAAGCCCATCTCCTTTACATAATCGGCGAGCTGGACCGCCATTTCGCGGTAGCTCAAGGACCGGCCGCCCTCCTCCGGGACCTTTCTCCACGAGCCCAGGTGCACCTCGTAAATCGAGATGGGCTTGTCCAGGGCGTTACGCTCCCTCCTCTTCAGCATCCATTCCTGGTCGCCCCATTCGTAGGAGAGGTCCCATACTACAGAGGCGGTCTTGGGCGGGCATTCCCAGTGGAAGGCGAAGGGGTCGCCCTTCTGCACCCTGTAGCCGTGAAATCTCGATTTGATGAAGTACTTATATAGGGTTGAATGGCCTATTCCGGGGACGAAGCCCTCCCAGACTCCCGACCAGTCGTCGCGGACCTTGAGCCGGTGCGTCTCGGTGTTCCAGCCGTTAAAGTCCCCCATTACAGAAACGGACTCGGCGTTAGGCGCCCAGACCGCGAAGTGGACGCCCTTTACGCCGTTGACCTCGGAGAGGTGAGCGCCGAGCTTGTTATATAGCTTGTAATGGTTCCCTTCCTTGAAGAAATATATGTCGTGGTCGGTTACGTGGCTTGCGTCGTGAAATACGAGAGGAAATGTTACCCCGTTCATGAACCAGCTACCCCCTGTCAGGCCGCTGAAAAAGCCCAATCTGCTGCGTCGTCTTCAAAATTGGACACTCCGACGTACTACAGAAGTACGCCTCGTCCTCATTTTTCGAACTCATTGCATTTTGAGCTTTTTGAACAGACTGACTTTTTTGATTTCAGCATTGAAAAAAGTAAAGTCCGGGACTGAAGGGTCATCATCAAAATACCCGCGCCCGCGCCATGATTAATATAGCACATTTCAGTGCGCTTTGAGGATATTTAGTCTGATCGCCTTTTTAGAGGCTCCGGGGCCGCCCAATATACTGTTGAAATCATGGGCAGTTTACATTATATTTTTTTATCCGCTACAATCCCCGAAAGAGAGGACGGGGCGCCCATGCCCCTGCTAAAATTGTATAATGGCAGAAATGAAAAAGAAGGTCATCCTGGTCTCGAATGACGACGGCATACGCTCTGAAGGGATACTTAAGCTAGCCTCGGCGCTACGGCGCGTGGGGACTGTATATGTGGTCGCCCCGGACAGGGAAAAGAGCGCGGCAAGCCATTCCCTTACGCTCCACAGGCCGTTGAGGGTAGAGGGGGCGGGGACGCGGATGTTCGCGGTCGACGGCACCCCTACCGACTGCGTTACGCTTGCCGTGAACGGCATTCTCCCCGAGAGGCCCGATATCGTCGTATCGGGCATAAACAAGGGCGGCAACATGGGCGAGGACGTATCCTATTCCGGAACGGTCTCCGCCGCAATGGAGGGGACCCTTCTCGGGATCCCGTCGATAGCCGTATCGCTCCTTGAGAAGGACGGCTACGACTTCGGGTATGCCGCGGCCTTTGCCGCGAGGCTTGCAAGGCACGTGATCAAGCAAGGGATGCCCAGGGACACGCTACTTAATGTCAATGTCCCGGCCGAGGCTCCCAAGGGATACAGGATTACGACGCAGGGGAAGAGGTTCTTCAGCGACGCCGTGGTCGAGAAGGTGGACCCCAGGGGCAAGAAATACTACTGGATAGGCGGCGACCTCGAAAGGTGGGAAGGGGGCGCGGACGCCGACTTCAGGGCCGTGCATGACGGCTATGTCTCCATAACGCCCATACACCTCGACATGACCAACTACCGTTCCCTCACGGAGCTTCGGGGCTGGAAGATAAGATGAAAAAGGCCGGGGCCGGACAGGCGGCGCTGAGGATAAAGAGGGACATATACGAGCGGTCGAGGCGGCACATGCTCGATACCCAGCTCATACCGCGCGGCATAAGGTCCAGCGCGGTGCTTGACGCCATGCTGGCCGTCCCGAGACACCTCTTCGTGGACGAGGCCCTCCATTCGCAGGCATACTCCGACTACCCGCTCCCCATAGGAGAGAAGCAGACGATATCCCAGCCCTACATGGTCGCCTTCATGGCCGAGTCGCTCGGGCTTGCCGGGACCGAGAGGGTGCTCGAGATTGGGACCGGCTCCGGCTACCAGGCGGCCGTCCTTTCGCTACTTGCCGGGAAGGTATATTCGGTAGAGCGGATATCCAAGATCGCCGACAGGGCGCGGAAACTCCTTGATAGCCTCCTTTGCCGTAACGTCGTCATAAGGGTAGGCGACGGCACAATGGGCTGGCCTGACGAGGCCCCGTTCGATGCCGTCGTCGTCGCAGCGGGCTCGCCCGAGGTGCCGCAGGCCCTCGTAGACCAGCTCAAGCCCGGCGGAAGGCTCATAATCCCGGTCGGGGGGGAGGACTCCCAGAAACTACTGAGGATCACCAGAAAGGCCGGGGGCGCGGCAACGGAGACGCTCGGCGCGTGCAGGTTCGTAAAGCTCATAGGCAAGGCCGGCTGGAGGGAAGAGAAGGACCGTGCCTGACCGTCCGGCAAGAAGGCTGGTCATAGGGGTCATCGGCTACGGGCTTGAGGATGAGGCTCTGAACGAGCTCGCCGAGAAGACCGGGGCGCTAATAGCCGAAGCCGGGTGCGTTCTTGTGAACGGCGGCCTCGGAGGCGTCATGAGGGCCTCGGCAAGGGGCTGCAGGTCAAAGGGAGGGCTCACGGTCGGCATACTCCCGGGGCTCGACCCGGGCGAGGCCAACGAATACATAGACATTCCTGTATCAACTGGCATGGGCGAGATGAGGAACGCGCTTATAGTAAGGGCGGCCTCGGCGCTCATAGCAATAGGCGGGGGCTACGGCACACTTTCGGAGATAGCCCTTGCGCTAAAGTCCGGGAAGCAGGTCATTGGCATAAAGACGTGGGACGTATCCGCCGAAGTGATTAAAACGGAAAGCCCGGTCGAGGCTGTTAGGCTCGCGCTTAAGGCGGGCGGCTTTTAGCCAGGCTGCTGAAAAAACCCAATCTGCTGCGTCGTCTTCAAAATTGGACAATCCGGCGTACAAACAAAGTACGCCTCATCCTCATTTTTCGACTCCTTGCAACTTTAGCTTTTTGAGCGGCCTGATAAGATTTTTAGTTTTTCAGCAACTTTTAGAAAAAAGAGTCCTGATGTTTTTTTTGAGCACTCCCTTCCACAGAATCGTTTCACTGCTTCTCCTTTTTTCTTTCGCGCTTCTCTCCATTCAAGGCTGCGCCGGTCCGGGCGTATATCACACCGTTAACAGGGGAGAGACCCTCTGGAGGATATCGAAGACTTACGGGGTGGAGCTACAGGAGGTCGCCGAGATAAATAATATCAAAGACCCCACGGATATCAAGGCAGGCGCGAAGATATTCATTCCCGGAGTATCGAAAGTAAGAAAGGTCAAGCCCTATTCGCCGCCGGCTTCCGGCGCAAAGGAAGAGACCGGACGCATAGTAGTGGAAAAGGGGCGGTTCATATGGCCCGTTAAAGGGAGTGTCATCTCGCATTTCGGCATGAGGAACGGTGTGCGGCACGGCGGCATGGACATAAAGGCAGAGGAGGGGGCGTCTGTCTTCGCCGCGGATGCGGGCGAGGTCGTCTTCGTCGATACTAGCATGCGCGGGTACGGGAGGATAATCATACTAAGGCACGCGGATGATTTTTATTCCGTCTATGCGCATAACAGGGAAAACCTTGTAAACCACGGTGAAAAGGTGGAAAAAGGCGCCCGGATAGCGACCGTCGGGCGTTCCGGGAACGCTTCAACGCCGCACCTCCATTTCGAGATCCGCCAGGGGAAGACCGTAAGGAACCCGCTTTTTTTCTTGCCATGACCCGAGAATTGTTGTAAAAGGTTTAAAACCGGAAACGCGACCTGATAATGCTTCTTTGTCCCGGACTAATCCTTAGGGAAGGGGTAGAGGCCGTATGGAGAAGCATGATGGGTCAAATCCGGGCAATTTCATCAGGAAGCACGCCCGGAACGGCAGCGAAGGTTCTGATGGCTTTTCAACAGATTCTGTAAAGTTCTACTTCAATACCATCAAGAAGTTCCCGCTCCTAAAACCCGCCGAAGAGAAGCTCCTCGCGAAAAGGATAATGAAGGGCGACCAGGAGGCAAGGCGCCGAATGATAGAGGCGAACCTCCGGCTCGTGGTCAATATCGCGAAGAAGTACATGAACAGGGGCTTCCCGCTGCAGGACCTTATCGAGGAGGGCAATATCGGGCTTATAAAGTCCGTCGAAAGGTTCAGGGCCTCCAAGGGCTGCAAATTCTCAACCTACGCGACCTACTGGATTAAGCAGTCCATCGAGAGGGCCATCGCCAACCAGGCCAATGTCGTAAGGCTCCCCATACATGTCACCGCAGATATCTCGAAGCTCTGCAGGGCAACAAGGGAGCTTACGATGGCCTTAAGCAGGGAGCCCGACTGGAGCGAGCTTGCCGAGAGGACCGGTTTTTCCGGGCGCTATGTCAAGAAGCTCGACTCAATAGGAAAAAAGAGCTACTCTCTTGAAGCGTTCCTCCCGGACGGAAGCGAGCAGTCGCTCCTCGACAGGCTCGAGGACCAGGCAACGCTCCCCCAGGTAGACCTTCTCGACTGTAAGCGCAAGGCCGAAAGGGTGAACGCCTGGCTCGCCACCCTCGAAGAGAACGAACGGAGCGTCATAAAGCTCAGGTTCGGCATAGGGAACGGCGGCCCGGAGACCCTCGAAGCAATAGGCAAGGCCTTCGGAGTTACGAGGGAGAGGGTGCGCCAGATAGAGGTAAAGGCATTGGGGAAACTTAAGAGCCTAGCCAGGGACAGGGACAAGGTCGCTTCCCTTGATGCGCTCTGAGCTTTTGTGCTAAAATGTCCCGGTTTCGCGACCTAAACAACTCCAAGGAGACGAGAATGGTAGACCAGCTCAAGCAGGCCATCCGCGACGTTCCTGATTTCCCGAAGAAGGGGATACTCTTCAAGGACATAACTACCCTCTGCAAGGACGCCTCGTCTTTCCAGCGCATGGTGGATCTCATGGGCCACAGGTACGTCGGGAAACGCATAGACCTCGTCGTAGGCATAGAGGCGAGGGGGTTCGTAGTGGGCGCCGCCCTCGCTTACAAGCTCGGGGCAGGGGTAATACTTGTCAGGAAGCCCGGGAAGCTCCCGCACAAGACCCACAAGGCGAGCTACGCGCTCGAGTACGGCACTGACAGCCTTGAGATACACCAGGACGCTATCGAGCCGGGCCAGAACGTAATAATAGCCGACGACCTCCTTGCTACCGGCGGGACGGCGGCGGCCGTCGCAGGGCTTGTTAAGAGCATGGGGGCCAACATAGTAGAGTGCTCTTTCATAGTCGAGCTCGACGAGCTCAAGGGAAGGGAGAAGCTCGCCCCGCACCCGGTATTCTCGCTCCTTTCGTACTGATTCTTCGGGGTAGCTTCAAGATAGCTTATCATGGGGGCAGCGGCTTAAATGCCGCTGCCCATTATTTATGCCTCCATTCGACCCCGTGCCGGGGATAATTCTTCTAGCCGTCTTCGCGCTCATCGCCGTAAGGCAGGTGGGCACACTGAGGCTCGCCATCTGGCAGATAATGCTCGGCGGCGCGCTTGCCGCCCTCCTTTCAGGCTCGATAGGCCCTTCACGCGCTCTCTCCTCCATAGATATCGACGTAATGGTCTTCCTTTTCGGCATGTTCGTGGTCGGAGAGGCCATGGTCGAGAGCAGATACCTTCACCATATTGCCGACAGGCTCTTCAGGAGCGCAAGGAGCGCGAGCGCGCTCGTACTCTACATACTCTTCATAATGGCCTTTTTTTCGGCGGTCCTCATGAACGATACGGTCGCCATTATAGGCACGCCTCTTATGCTCTCGTTCGCGAAAAAGCACGGCATCAAGCATAAGCTTTTGCTGCTAACGCTCTGTTTCGCGATAACCATAGGAAGCGTAGTAAGCCCCATCGGGAACCCGCAGAACCTCCTTATCGCGCTCCACGGCGGCATCGCGAATCCCTTTGTTACATTCTTCAAATATCTGGCAGTGCCGACAATTATCAACCTCTTCCTGACGTTTTTCGTCCTGAGAATATTTTTCAGGGAGGAGTTCCATGCCGTAAGGCTGCTGCACCCCGCGGAGGAGGTGAGCGACAGGGCGCTTGCCTGGCTTTGCAGGCTCTCTATTGCGGTGATCCTCATAATGGTCGCAATAAAGGTCGGCTCTGTGTTCCTGGAGTTTGATTTCGGGCTGAAGCTCACCTACATAGCCTTGGCTGCCGCCGCCCCGGTCATGATCTCAAGCCCAAGGCGCCTCGATATACTAAGGAAAATAGACTGGCACACCCTCTTCTTTTTCGCGTCCATGTTCGTCCTCATGGCGAGCGTCTGGGATTCGGGGCTCATACAGCGGCTTGCGGCCGGATGGTCCGGGGCCGGGTCGCACGTCTCGATACTGGCCCTGAGCGTCCTACTAAGCCAGCTACTCTCGAACGTGCCCTTTGTCGCGCTTTACCTACCTGTGCTCGACGTGGCAGGGGGGGCCTTAACCGACCTCATGGCCCTTGCCGCCGGGAGCACCATAGCAGGGAACCTCCTCGTACTCGGCGCGGCGAGCAATATCATAGTTATCCAGAATTCCGAGAAGAACGGTGTTGAAGGCCTATCCTTTCTCGATTTTGCCAGGGTGGGCGTGCCGCTTACAATCGCCAACACCGCCGTCTACTGGGCGTATTTCGAGCTTATCCTTCATATACCAGCTTGACAAAATCCTTTTTTCGGATATTGTGAGTACAAAAAATCGGATGGGGTCTTGGATGAGCAAGAATATCGAGAAGGTTCTTCAGGAGCTTAAGGAAAGAAGAGACAACCTGGATATCGCGATAAGGATACTCCAGAGCGAGGTAAAGGAGACGAGGCCCGCAAAGAGGCGCGGCAGGCCGAGAAAGAAGACAGAGGCGCAGCAGGGTTAAGCTATTCCGGCAGATACGTGAGTCTTGATCTTGAGTTGAATCTGCTGCCTTGCACCTCCGTTTTCGTTTCAGTATGCCGCAGCCGGAGGTCTATTTCATTCTTGTCCCGGTCTTGTCATAAGGGCCATTCTCATGATTTGCAATATCGCCAAAAGATTGGCAACCAGGAAGAGAGTGTCGAAAAAAAGGTTTTCAATTCCCTTCAGGCCTGATAGCGCGATCAGATAAATCATTATATAGATTACCGCGCCGCCCGCTATCAAACCGATTATATTTCCCATGAAATGTCCACGGAACAACAGTATGGAAGCGATCAGATAAAGAGGTATGAAGAACATATCGGGGTAGATAATGGCATTGTACGCCTCTTCGGGAAAAGCGGCCGGCCTTTCCCAACTCCCATTGATCACCGAAAAGACAACATAGGTTTGAAAAATGCCCCATAACCCAAACCAAACGATTGCAATCCAGGGTTTTTGACTTGTTTTTTTTGACGTCATTCCATGCTCCGGCGTTTATTACGACGCTTACGCGCAATTTACCTCAAATCACTTCCATCAGCACGCATTTCAGGTACTCGGTCTCGGGGACCGCGAGCGAGACCGGGTGGTCCTTTGCCTGCGAGCGTATCTCGATTATACGGGCCTGCCTGCCTGCCTTTTTCCCTGCCGCGCGTAGCATCTCCAGGAACATGGCCCTGTCCACATGGTAAGAGCACGAGGACGTGGCGAAGAGGCCGCCCGGCCGTAGTAGCCTCATGCACGCGGCGTTCGTATCCGTGTAGGCCTTCAGCCCTTCGGCTGTCCGTGCCTTTGACTTGACGAAGGCCGGGGGGTCGAGCACTATGCAGTCGTATCTCTTCTGCGCTTCGGCCTCCTCTTTCATGAACTCGAAGACATCGGCCTTTATGAACTCGCACCTCTCAGTCAGACCCGAGAGGGCGGCGTTTCTCCTGGCTTGGCCTATTGCGTAATCGGAGGAATCTACACCCCTCATCCTCATGCCCGACCCCGCGAGCGAAATGCTCCAGGCCCCGGTGTAGCAGAAGAGATCGAGCCCGTCGCCTTCGGTGGCGAAAGAAGCGAAGGATCTTCTGTTCTCGGCCTGGTCGAGGAAAAAACCGGTCTTCTGCCCTGACATGGGGTCCACTTCGAGCACGGCCCCGTCCTCTTCGAGCCTCGGCAGGGGGTCGATAGAGCCCTTCAATACCTTCTTCTCAAGGGGCAGGCCTTCAAGCGAGCGGATGGAGCTGTCGTTCCTGAGGACTATCGAAGACGGCTTATAGACCTCTTCGAGCGCTTCTATTACCATGCCTGAGATGGCTTCCATGCCAAGGGTGAGGAACTGTAGCGACAGGCAGTCCCCGTACTTGTCTACTATAAGGCCCGGGAGGAAGTCGCTCTCGCTATAGACCGCCCTGAACGAGCTTTTCTCCCCTATTACCCTCTTTCTGTAGTCAAGGGCCGCCTCTATCCTCCGCTTGAAAAACTGGAGGTCTATCTCTTCTCTTTTGCGGGTGAGTATCCTTATTGATATGAGGGATTGGGGGTTTACGTAACCTATGCCCAGGAAGTTCCCCTTTCTGTCCGTAAGCTCGACGAGAGAGCCGGGGGTGAAGTTCTTGGGGCTCGTGAAGAGCTCGTTCGAGAAGACCCATAAGTGCCCGCCCAGTATACGGGTTATCCTGTTTACAGCAGCTATTTCCATTTCGACTCCATATCGATGCGTATTATAATCATGCAATGTGTAAATCGGGCTGAGCGGCATCCGGGTTGCAATTTTCCGTGTTATGGGAAAGACTTGATTATAGCCGGTTTTTAGATCCATACCTATAAAAAAGAAGAGGTGGCGAATGGCGGTCGAAAAAAGGCGCGAAGGCGGCGAGCCGGAGAGCATAGAGGTCATATTGAGGACCGGGCAGAGCCTGAAGCTCAGGCCCATACGCCCCACCGACAAGCAAAAGCTTAAGGATTTCTTCTACCGGCTGAGCCCGCGTACGCGTTACCTGAGGTTCCAGTACGCCAAGGAGCATATTACCGAGGAGGAGCTCAAGTATTTTACCGAGGTGACCCCGCCTGCCAGATACGCGTATGTCGCGGCAATAGGCGAGGCCGAGAAGGAGCAGATAGTCGCGGTCGCAAGGTGGGACATGCTCCCCGGCACATCGAATGCGGAGGTGGCCTTTACCGTAGTGGACAATATTCAGCTCCACGGGATAGGCACGCTCCTTCTTGAAGAGCTCGCGAAAGCGGCCCTCTCCTACGGCATAACGCTTTTCAGGGCCCAGGTGCTCGAGGAGAACACCCGGATGCTCGAGGTCTTCGACGAGAGCGGGTTCAGGTTCAAGAAGGCCTTCTCCGAGGGCGTATACCACTACACCATAGATCTCAAGGACCAGGAGGAATACTCCAAGCGGCAGGCGTACAGGGAGCACATAGCCCGTAGCGAGGGCGTAAGAAAGCTGCTTAACCCGAAACGCGTGGCCATTATAGGCGCATCCAGAAGCCCCGAAAGCGTGGGCGGGGCGCTCTTCAGGAACATGCTCAGGGACGGCTTCAAGGGGGTCGTCTTCCCGGTTAATCCGAAGACCGACTCAATCGCCGGGGTCCTCTGTTATCCGACGGTCCTGGACGTCCCCGTGGACATAGATCTGGCTGTCGTGGTCGTGCCAGCTGAGCACGTGCCGGCGGTCGTCGACCAATGCGCTCAGAAGGGCATAGGGACGCTCGTAATAATCTCGGCAGGCTTCGGGGAATCGGGGCCTGAAGGGAAGGAAAGGGAGCGGCAACTCAGGGAAAAGATACTTTCCTATGGCATAAGGGTAGTCGGGCCCAACTGCCTCGGCGTCCTCAACAACACCCCGGATGTGCGGCTCAATGCCACCTTCTCGCCGGTAATAGCGCCGTCCGGGAACCTTAGCATAGGCTCCCAGAGCGGCGCTCTGGGGCTTGCGCTCCTCGACCACGCAAAGAGCATAGACCTCGGCATATCCTCTTTCGTGAGCTTCGGGAACAGGATAGATATCGCGACGGACGACCTCCTCGAATACTGGGAGGACGACAAGAACACCGACGTCATAGTCCTCTACCAGGAGTCGTTCGGAAGCCCGAGGAAGTTCGGCCGTATAGCCAAAAGGATATCGCATAAGAAGCCGATAATAGCCGTCAAGGCCGGGCGCTCGCTAGTGGGCGCCAGGGCCGCGACCTCGCATACGGGCGCGCTTGCCGCCTCTGACGTCGCCGTCGACGCGCTCTTCAGGCAGGCCGGGGTAATAAGGGTAACGACCATCGAGGAGATGTTCAACGCGGCGGAGGTCCTGACTCACCAGCCGCTCCCCAATGGGCCGAGGGTCGGCATACTCACGAACGCGGGCGGTCCCGGCGTCCTCGCGGCCGACGCCTGCGAAGGCTTCGGCCTCAAGGTTCCGCCGCTATCGGAGGAGACGCAGGCGAAGCTTCGTGAGTTCCTCCCTAAGGCCGCCGCGGTCACGAACCCGGTGGACATGATAGCTACCGCCCCTCCCGAGTCGTTCAGGAGGGCGCTCGAAGTGATGCTCGGCGACCCGGAGCTGGATTCGATAATATTGATATACATACCGCCGCTCATCACTAAACCCGAGGACATTGCAAGCTCGGTAAAGGCCACTCTCGAAGGTTACAGGGGGGATAAGCCCGTAGTGACCTGCTTCATGATGTCGCAGGCCACGATGGAAGGGATTAGGAAGGATACTGGACTCCGCCCGTTTGTTTTCCCGGAGGACGCGGTCCAGGCGCTTTCGCTCTCTTACGCCTATTCGTTATACAAGCACAGGGCCGAGGGCTCGCCGGTCAGGTTCCCGGAGCTCGATACTGACGCCATCAGGGCCGCGGTCTTCGGCGAAGGGGCCGAGAGGGGCTGGATGATGCCCGAGGCCGCGCTCGACCTCCTTAAGCAGTATGGCATTAAGGCTGTAGAGACGAGGGTCGCAATGGACGCGGACGCGGCCGCCAGGGCAGCCACGGAGCTCGGTTTCCCGGTCGTCCTGAAGGTCCGCTCAAGGAGGATAGTCCACAAGACCGACATAGGGGGCATAGCCGTAGGGCTTATGACCGCCGAAGAGGTGAAGAAGGCCTTTAACGGCATACAGCTTAAGGTGGAGGAGGCGGGGCTTCTTGACGAGATGCAGGGAGTGATCGTGCAGCCGATGATAAAAGGCGGACAGGAGATGATAATCGGCATGTCCGTCGACCCTCTATTCGGCCCGCTCATTATGACCGGGCTCGGGGGCGTGGAGGTAGAGCTACTTAAGGACGTTTCCTTTGCCATACACCCGCTTAACGACATCGAGCCCGAGAGGATGCTCACGCAGCTTAAGAGCTATCCGCTCCTCAAAGGCTACAGGGGCAGGCCGCCCAGGGACATAGCGAGCCTCAAGGACACCATACTCCGCTTTTCGGCCCTCATCGAGGATTTCCCGGAGCTTGAGACCATAGAGATAAACCCGCTCATGGTGCTCGGCGAGGGCAAGGGCTCGGTCGCGGTAGACGCCAGGGTCTATATCCGGGCCCCGGAATCGCCCGCTTTCTAAGTAGGCCCAAACACTTAGGGGTGGAACATGTCAAAACGAAGAGCTCTCTCATTGACCGGAGCGCCTCTTTTGAGGTAGAATTACTCTGGTCCGGCTGAACTGGTCCTTTCGTATGCGCATCGCACGGAACGCGTCATGCGCTTCTATCCCGCTCCCGCTCTGTCCGAACGCCTGAACCGCCGGAGTTATTTCATGCGGTCCTGAGAATCCCCAATACCGCGCAACGCTAGATGGAAGGTATCTCATTGGAAATGAACAAGGCCCCGGAAGGCAGCGGGGCGCCCTTCTTAAGAAAGCTCATTCTGGCATCGGTCCTTGCCGTTCTCGGCATATTCATATTCGCGCTGACGCTCTTCCATCTCGTGCCGTCCCAGGTCTATGAGAGGATCATCTCCGCGGTAGTTATGGAGAAGACCGGGCTCGTACTCGAGAGCGCGTCCATGTCTACCGTATTCCCGTTCGGGTTCGAGCTGAAGGAACCAAGGCTCAAGGATGCGAATGGAAAGGGCGTCGCGCGAATTGACTCGTTCAGGGCCGACCTGATGCTCCGGGGTATCCTGTCGGGATTGAGGGTGGACTTCAAGGGGACTGCGGGGGAGGGCACGGCAGAGGGGTCATTCCGGTACGGACTCTTCAGGTCATCTTTTGATATGGAATCGAGTGCAATGGATTTCAGCTACATCGAGGCGCTCGGCTCCGCCGGCGTCAGGGTCGACGGCGCATTCGACAGCAGGATTTCCATAAAATCAGCCGGGGGCTGCCCTAAAGGGTTCGCGAGGCTGGAAGGCTCGGACCTCAAGGACGCGGAATTCCGTTTCAGGGGAATCCCGCTCTCATTCGGCGGAATCGAGGAGGCGGGTCTTTCCGCTGACTTCCGGGACTGCGCCGTTTTTTTTAACGGGCTCTGGGTCGAGGGGGACAAGGCCTCTTTGAGGCTCCAGGGTAGCATGAAGCCGCTTAGGCCGCTCGCCTCAAGCCCGGTCGACCTGACGCTCGAAATAGTCCCGCATGCCGAGCTCCTTCAAAACAATTACATGCTCGCGTTGATCGAGTCCTACCGCAAATCGGCTAATTTCTACTCTATCCCCATAAGGGGCACTCTCGGGAGCCTCCTACCTGGCCGCTGATATCCGCTCTCTTTTCTCTATTTCCAGGAGCGCGCTCCGGGCCTCCTCCGAACCGGGGAAGTCCCTGCCTGTTGCCAGAGCGGCCTTCAGTTCCTCTTTCGCGAGCTTCAGGTTGTCCCGCTCGATGTACGCGACGGCCAGATGAAATCTTACGACCGGGTTCCCGGGCAGCTTTGCCGCGCTTTCCTTCAGAAGCGAAAGCGCCCTTAAAGAAGCGCCTTTCCTTAGATAGATCCATCCCAGGGTGTCGGATATCATCGGGTCTTCCGGCATTATCTCCTTGGCCATTTCCGCAAGCGGCAGCGCGTCATCGAGATAGCCGTGCTCGGCGTATATCCAGGCCAGGTTGTTCGCTGCCGGGGCGAACCTGGGATTTATCTCGAGGGCCTTGGCGTAATGTTCCGCTGCCTCCTGCGCCTTCCCCTGCGACTCATACGCGAGAGCCAGGAGCATTTGCGCCGGAAGCGAATCCGGGCTCGTCTCGATCGCCTTCCTGAAGCTTTCTATGGATTCAGGAAAGGAGCCCTTCCGCGAATAGAGGTTCCCGAGCTCGAGATAGGGCTCAACGTAGTCGTTCTTTATCTCTATCGCCTTTCTGAAAGACTCCTCGGCCCTTTCAAGGTCGTTGCCGGCAAGGTATACCTTGCCCATGAGGTGATGGAGCCAGGGCCTGCCGGGGTCATGGGCTATCTCCTTTTCGACGCGTGAAACGGCTGAGCCGTGTTCTTTTCTCTCAATAAGCGTATTCGCGATCATCGTAATGGGACGGGGGTCGTTCCGATCGAGCTCGAACGCCTTCTCGAACAGGGCCAGGCCGCCGGTGACGTCCTTCTCCATCAGGCGCACAGTGCCGAGCCCGTAATGGCCCCTCGGGTCGCCGGGCTCGGCCTCTGTCGCCGCCGCGAACATTTCAGCCGCCTTTTTAAGCTTTTTCTCCTTGATGTACAGGCTTCCGGAGGAGAGGAGCGCAGCCGTGTTCCGCGGGTTTTTCTTCAGCACCGTCTTAAGCTCGTCCAGGGCAAACCAGGTATCCCCTGATTCGGCGTATACGGATGCGAGCGCAAGCCTCGCGTCAATGAACTCCGGGTCGAGCCTCACGGCTTCCTTAAGCTCCGCCTTGGCCTGCTCATGCCTTCCCCTTTTGCCGTGTACAAGCCCGAGTGCGTAATATGCCCTCGCATAGCCCGGCTCCATCCTTATGGCCGTGTTGAGGTCAGTAAGCGCCTCGGTGGTCTTCCCCTCGGCGGCCCTGAGCCGGCCCCTCAGGTACAGCCCGAAGTAACCCTCAGGCTCCCTCGCGAGTATCTCCTCGATGTGCGTTGCCGCCTCGTCGGCGTTCCCGCTGTTTATGAGGAACTCCGCGAACTTCTTCCTGAGATCGAGTCCGTCCTGGATTCTGGATATGCCATCGGCGTAAACTGCCCTGGCTTCACCGGCCCTCCGCGATGAGAGGTAATAATCGGCGAGCTTGATATAGCCGTCCGGAAAGGCAGGCCAGGCCTCTATCATCCTTTTGTAGGCGGCTTCGGCCTCCTTATCCTTGTTCAGGGAGGAATAGAAACCGGCAAGGGCATTGAGCGCGCCTAAGCTGTCACCGCTCTCCCTGGCTGCGCTCAATAGCTCCTTTTCGGCATCTGCGTATCTTTTAAGGCCGACAAACATCCTTGCGAGCGCGATCCGGGGGGTCGGGTCGTCTTTCCCGGCGCTGATCGCCTTCCTGAGGCTCTCTTCAGCTCCTGAGTAATCGCTCCTCTCCATGTGGATGTCGGCAGCCGCCATGAGGAGGCTCGCATCAGGAGGGCCGAGCGAGACGGCCTCGTCGATTATGGAGAGCGCCTTGCCGAACTCCTTTTTTCCTGCGCTCGCCGAGGCCATGAGCAACAGGGCCGCCCTGTTCCCCCGGTCCTCGCTATATACGCTTTCGGCCTGCTTTAGCGCCTCGTCATAGTCCCCGGATGAGAGGTAGAGCTCGGAAAGCCCCAGGCGCGCGCCTGCGTGCGAGGGGGAAATCTCAATTGTCCTGCTGAACTGCCGCATCGCGGAAATCGGGCTCGACGGCCCGTCGAGCCTGAGATAGGAAAGGCCGAGCATGTAATTTGCTTCCGCGCTATCAGGCTCGATCTGGACCGCCTTCCTGAATTCCCTTGAAGCCTCAAGGTACTCTCCTGATTCCAGCAAGCCCCGGCCATTTTCCATAAGGTCTTCAAACGCGTTCTGGGGGCTGCGGCCGCAACCGGAGGTAAAGGAGAGTAAAAGGGAGAGGATGATTGCGATTGAGATGGCAGCAGTTTTTCCCTGTCCGTCAGGAGCTTTTGAGTTTTTCATGTCAGCTTAGCCCGCTTATCCTTTTGAGTGTTTGTTTGGCCTCTTCCGAGCCGGGGAACTCGTCATTCAGGTCCAGCGCTCTTTCAATTGCCGACCCGGCCCTCTCATGGTCTCCCAGCTCTATGTAAACGAGGCCGAGCCGGTACAGGGCTGTCGAATCGGCATCCCCGTTCCGCTCAAGCCTCGAATATACGGCGAGCGCGTCGCCGTGCCTGCCCATCTTGTAATATATCCATCCCAGCGTGTCGGCCATTGCCGCGTCTTCGGGGTCGAGCGCGCTGCCCTTCCTGGCGTACTTGAGCGCCTCCTTGAGGTCCCCGCGTTTATCCGCGAGTAGCGAGGCGAGCTTCCGGTACGCCGTTACCGGCCTGGCAGAGGAGATCACCTTCACGTACTCCCTGGCAGCGTCGTCCACCTTTCCGGCTTTTGCATACGAGTCGGCGAGTTTCGTCCTTATGCGGATGGATTCAGGGGCACTGCGTGCGGCTTTCGAAAAAAATTCAGCGGCCCTCTCGAAATCGTTTACGGACTCGAAAAGCTCTCCGAGTCCCGTATAGGCCGAAACCATACCCGGGTGTTCCTCGATTATCATCCTGTACTCTCCCTCGGCCTGAGCGAGCTTCCCCTGTCTTTCAAGGGCCCTGGCGCGGAGCACCCTGATGAGAGGGTTTTTTTCCGTTTCCGGCACGTAAGCCACTGTCTCCCTGTAGAGGCCGGCCCTGTTATAGAGAAGGGCAAGGCTCACCTTTGCCGCTTCTCGGCCGCTTGTGCCGAAGAGGAGGTCGGATTCTTTCGCGGGCATCTGGAGCTCGGGGAAGAGGTCGGCTGCCTTGCCGAGCTCCTCCCTGCCTTTTTCTCCCTCGCCGAGTGAAAGGAGCACGCCGCCGAGAGTTATCCTTGCTACAGGGTCGAGCGGGTCCTCGTCAATCGCCTTAAGCGCCATATCCCTGGCCTGGGAGAGCTCGCCCTGTAGCTGGAGCGTTACGGCGGCGTTCAAAAGGCCCTCCCTGAGCCCCGGTGAAATCGCTATCAGCGACTGAAAGCTTTTGAGCGCCTCCTTGTAGTCCTCCTCTATGAGGCCTATTACTCCGAGGAAATAGGTGGTAAGAAAAAACTCCGGGTTCGAGCGGCTGAGCGCCTGAAAACTCCCCTTGGCCTCCCTTGCCATGCCGTTCAGCAGATAGGCGGTGCCGAGGACGAGGTGCGCCCCGGGTGAGTCCGGCTCGGACTTCAAGACCTCCCCCGCGTACTCTATCGCCTTGTCAAAATCGCCCTCGGCGAGGTTAATCCTGCTGAGGTTAAGGTAGTCAGGATCGGTCCGGAGGAGCCGTTCATAGCAGTCCCTTGCGTTCTTAAAGAGGCCCTGCGACAGGTAAATGGAGGCCACGTGCCTCAGTATCCCGGGATCGTCCTTTATCTTGAGCGCCTCCTGGAAATAGACCAGGGACTTGTGATAACGCGCCTTTGTCATGAAGAACCGGCCCATGGCCCCGTATATCTCTGCTGCGAAACCGGCGTCCGACTCCCTGGCGCTCTGGGCCTGCTCAACAGCCTTCTTTTCCGCGTTCATCCCCAGGTAGGCTATCGCGAGTATAAACCTTGCCGTCTGGTCCAGGGGGTCCCTGTCCAGAATGTTTTCCTCGAGCTCGGCGGCCTTGCCGAACTCGTTTTTCTTCATGAACTCGATGGCCTCGTTATGCTGAGCGCTATTCGGCAGCGTAGCCGGCGGCTCGATGAAGGCATGGGAGCTTTCGGCCGTAAATGCGACGGACGCCGCCAGGATGACCGGCAAGAGCGCCTTCAGGGCTCGTCTCATCAGGTCCCCCTCCTTTTTTACGTGCAGCCTCTATCCCCGGAATCAGCCTGTGCCGTTGCCGTGTCTCTCAGTCATACGGACCTGAGCTTGTATTTTATTATCAGCTTCGAGAGGTACTGGCGGCTTATGCCGAGCTCGGCCGCGGCCCTGCTTACGCTGCCCTCGTTCCTTACGAGCGCGTCCTGTATCATCCTTTTTCTGAATGCATCCCTTGCTTCCGCGAGGCCCATGGGGTTGACCGGCATGTGGCCGCCAGACGACCGGGAGCAAAGGCCCAGGTCCGCAGACGTGATCTCCTTTTTCGCAGAAAAAATGACAGCGCGCCTCACCCGGTTTTCGAGCTCCCTGACGTTACCGGGCCACCTGTATTCCTTCATGTCATCGATGGCAGTCCTTTCGAATCCGTCAGCCGGCCTGTTGTATTCCCTTGCGTATTTCTTGAGGAAGTAGAGGGAGAGGAGGTGGATGTCTTCGCCGCGCTCCCGGAGGGGAGGAACGACGAGAGTTATGATGCCCACCCTGAAGGCGAGGTCCTCGTTGAATTCGCCGCTACGCGCCAGTGTCCTCAGGTCCCTGTCGCTCGATGATATTACGCGCACGTCGACGCTTGCGCGCTCGCCTGTCGAAGGCATTTCAATCGAGTGCTCCCTGAGGACGTCAAGCAGCCGAGCCTGTAGGCGGAGGCTCAATGAGCCGACCTCCTTGAGGAATACCGTCCCGCCGTCCGCCAGCTCAAGGAGACTTTTCCTGCGCTGGCCGGGAGGAAGGCCGGAGCCGAAGACCTCGGCCTCAAGGACGCGTTCCGGGGCGCCCTTGCAGTCCGCCGCGAGGAAGGGGAGGGCGTGGCGCGACCCGAGCCTGTGCACCGCGCGCGCTACCGTCTCCTTCCCCGTGCCCGGCTCGCCGATGATGAGAGCCGGTATATTCACTTCGGCGAGCTTTCTTACGGTATGGAAGACCTCCTGCATCGGGCGGCAGAGGCCTATTAGATCGCAGGGCCAGCCGGCGCCCTCAGCGGAGCCGGAGCGGCCCGACTGGTAATCGTGGGCGTGGTAGGCCCGTTTGATTGTCATACGGACTTCTTCTATGGAAACCGGCTTCGTGAAGTAATCGAAAGCGCCGAGGTCGAGGGCCCTGAAGGCGTTGTCCCTCTCGTCGACTCCCGTAAGGATGACGGCCTTGAAGAGCGGGTTTGCCGAGAGTATCTCCCTTATGGCGCGCATGCCTTCCGACGGCTCGAAGGGGGAGGGGGGGAGGCCAAGGTCCATGACCCCTACGGGAATCGAGCGCTCGGAGGCGGCCAGGAGCGCTTCACCCCTGGAGCCTGCCTCGAAGACCTCGTAGTCCCTGCAGAAGGCCCATTTCATCTGCCCCCTGAACGTCTCGTCATCGTCGAGTACCAGGAGCCTTGGTTTCATCATTTCAAGCCTTGACCACCTGCCCGCCGCTTATCCCGGCAGTGGCGTTCCTGGTGTCGACTACGAGCCTGCTGTTCGATACTATCCACCTGTAGTCGTACGCGGAATGGTCGGTCGCTATTATCACGCAATCGTATTTTTTAATATTCTTAGCGGTCAGCGGCACGGAGCGGAGCCTGGCCGAGGTCCTGTGGTGGACGGCAATGGGCACGTGCGGGTCGTTGTAGGAGACGTTCGCGCCCTTTGACTTCAATATCCTTATGAGCTCGAGCGACGGAGACTCCCTCAGGTCGTCCACGTTCTTCTTGTAGGCCACCCCGAGGAGGAGTATGCTGGAGCCCTTGAGGCTTTTGCCCCTGGAGTTCAGGGCTTCCATCACCTTTCCCACTACATAGTAAGGCATGTTGGTGTTGATCTCGCCTGCAAGCTCTATGAACCTCGTTGAGAAATCGTACTCCCTGGCCTTCCAGGTCAGGTAGAACGGGTCTATGGGTATGCAGTGACCGCCGAGCCCGGGCCCGGGATAGAAGGCCTGGAAGCCGAACGGTTTGGTGTTCGAGGCCTCTATCACCTCCCAGATGTCTATGCCCATGCGGTCAGAGAGCATTTTTAGCTCGTTCACAAGCGCGATGTTTACCGACCGGTAGATGTTCTCGAGGAGCTTTGACATTTCAGCGACCCTGGTCGAGGAAACGGCCACGACCTCGGAGACTATCTGCGAGTACAATGCGGAGCCGACTTTCGTGCACCTCTCGGTCACGCCCCCTACTATCTTGGGGGTGTTCTTCGTGGTGTAGTCCATCCTTCCGGGGTCTTCCCGTTCCGGCGCGAAGACGAGATAGAAGTCCCTTCCTGCCTTGAAGCCGTTCTTGCCGAGTAGCGGCAGGAGGACCTCCTCAGTGGTGCCTGGATAGGTGGTGGACTCGAGCGATATTACCTGGCCCCTCCTGAGGTGTTTTGCCACTTCGGTCGCCGAGCTGTATACGTAGCTTAAATCCGGTTCGCGCTTGTCGGATAGCGGGGTGGGCACGCAGATTATGATCGCGTCCGTGCGAGTGAGAGCCGAGGTGTCCGTGGTCGCATTCAAGAGGCCTTTCCGGACGAACGAGCCTATTTTTTCGCCGGGTATGTGCTTTATATACGAGTTGCCGGCGTTTATAGCCTCGACCTTCGATCCGTCGACGTCGATGCCCGTGACCTTGAACCCCTCTTCGCAGAACCGGAGCATTATGGGCAGGCCGACATAGCCGAGGCCGATTACGCCTATCCTGGCCTGCTTGCTTTCGATCTTCTTAAGGATGCCGTTGTGGTTTTCAGCCATGTTTACCCCTTTCGTATGGATTCGAGCCTGTTGTATTTTTTTATTATGTGGTGCACGGTCGGCCTGCTTAGGCCGAGCTCTTCCGCGGCTTTGCTTATATTGCCGTTATGCTTGAGAATAGCTTTCTGGACGAATCTTACCTCGAGCTCTTCCTTCGCCTTTTTGAGGTCGAGGTGCTGCGGGGCCTCCTCGGCCGGGCCGAAGCCGAGGTCCGAGGGCCTTATCATCGGGCCGTCCGAGCAAGTCACTGCCCGCCTTATCCTGTTCTCGAGCTCCCTGACGTTGCCTGGCCACCCGTATGAGTTTATGGCCTCCACCGCCTCGGGGCTAAGCGTCTTGGGCCTCGCCCTGTCAGGGACGTATTTCTGGAGGAACGCCCTCGCGAGAAGGACCATGTCCTCTCCGCGCTCGCGTAGCGGCGGCAGGTCTATGTTGACCACCGCGAGCCTGTAGTAAAGGTCCTCCCTGAACCTGCCCTCCGCGGTCATCTTACGAAGGCACTTGTTCGTGGCCGCGATGACGCGGACGTCCAGGCCTATCGAGTCCCTTCCGCCGATGCGCTCGATCTTGTGGTCCTGGAGGAACCGCAATACCTTCACCTGAAGGAGGAGCGGGAGCTCCGCAATCTCATCGAGAAAGAGAGTGCCGCCCTGTGCGAGCTCAATCCTTCCGTTCCTCTGTATGTGGGCGCCTGTAAACGCACCCTTCTCGTGCCCGAAAAGCTCGCTTTCAAGGAGGGTATCGGGGATTGCGCCGCAGTTTATCGGTATGAAGGGCCGCTGCCTCCGGAGGCTCTGAGCGTGTATCGCCCTCGCTATGAGCTCTTTTCCCGTGCCGCTTTCGCCGCCGACCAGGACTGGCACGTCCGAGGCGGCTACCTTCCTCACCGTAGAGAACACCTCCTGCATCCTTGCGTGCATCCCGAGGACTTCCTCGAACGATTGGCTCTCAAGCGCCCCTTTCTGAAGCTTCGAGTGTTCGTGCTCGAGCGAATGGACGTAGACCGCCCGGCTGAGGATTATCTTGAGCTCCTCGATAGCGACCGGCTTAACGAGAAAATCGTGCGCCCCGTGCGAGATAGCTTTTATCGCCGAGCTCCGCTCCCTGTTGCCTGTGATTACTACCACCTTGGCAAGCGGATCGTGCTGGAGAATTCTCCCCAGGAGCTTGAACCCTTCGCTTACGTCGTTTGTGTCGGGCGGAAGCCCCAGGTCGAGCGTTATTAGAGCCGGGTGGCCGTCACGGAGCGCCTGCATCGCGCTTTCCGGGTCGGCCGCCGAAAGGACGTCGAATTCGTCCGCCAGGGCCCAGCGCATCTGCCCCCTTACGGCCTCGTCGTCCTCGATTATGAGGAGTTTCTGTTTTTGCATTTCCATCAGCCTGCGCTTGAGGCAAGGCGCTCATCGGAGTGGAGCGGGAACCTGAGCGTGAAGACCGTGCCGACGCCTTCTTCGCTTTCCACCTCGATACGGCCCCCATGCGCCTCCATGACCGCCTTGCAGTGGTGTAGACCGATCCCGAAACCGTTGTTCTTGGTCGTAGTGAAAGGCCTGAAAAGCCCCTTCTCAAGCAGGCCTTTAGGTATTCCCGAGCCGGTGTCCGATATTCTTACAGTGACGAAATCCTGTCCGGACTGGAATGATACGCTTATCTCGCCTTCCGCTCCGATCGCGTCGCACGCGTTCATGAGCATGTTGAAAAAAACCGTCTCTACCGCGTCGGGGTCCATGCTGCATATGGTGCAGCATCCGTCACTTTCTATGGTGAGCCGGGCGGCAGCGCCGGAAGGCAGCCTTTCTACCGCCCGTTCCAGGACCGCCCTAAGGTCTCCCTGCCTTTTCACGATACCCAGCCGCCCTCCGCCGCCCGCCATCTTTTCGATAAGAGCCCTCATCCTCGCGACCGTCAGGTCGATAGCCTTGACGGCCTCTTTCTGGAACTCGGGGCTTGCCATGTTCGACCTGGCGTTATGACTGAGGAGCGCAAGGGAGTTGGTGAAGTTCTTGAGGTCGTGCATCACGAACGAAGACATCCTGCTGAATGCGTCGGCCTCCTTGACCTCCAGGAGGTCCTGGCTGAGCCTCAGGTTTTTTATCTGCACTGCCGACTGCGCTGCAACGGCCCTGAGGAGGTCGAGGTCGTTGCTTGAATAGGGCCGCCCCCCTGCCTCCTCCCCGACCGTGAGGAACCCTATAAGCTCCCTTCCTGCCGAAAGCGGAGCGCAGACGACGGCGCCGGTCGAGAGCGAGAGGTTTTCTGCCCCCTCGGTGCCCGCGTCGTCGTCTCCCGTCTCGCAATCCGAAAGATAGAACGGGGCGCTCATTGAAAGCATGTGCTCGACAAGCCTGTGCGATGGGGCAATGCGCCTGAACCGCTGTTCGAGCTTCGAGGAGGTGGAGAAAAAACAGCCCTGCCCCTGGTCATAGAGCCAGACGTTTACATTCGAGGCGCCGAGGGCGGAAGAGACCAATTCCGAGAGGACCGCCTTGACTCCCGCCGGGTCTGTCCGGGAGCTTATTTTCTCTGTCGCCTCGAGCCACCGATCCTTGTAGTCGTGTCTTTTCATCCGGAATGCCGCAAGCCAGCCCGCGTTTTTCAGCCGGGACTGCCCGTATAAGACGATGCTCACGGAGAGGGCCGCCATCGCCACCGCAAGGGTAAAATAGTCGCCGGCCCCGGCGTCTGCGGCCCTGGATACGAGGAACGAAGCAGGGATGCATATCGCAACCAGAAGCAGTGTAAGGGATTTCCCGAGCCCGTGTCTTGATACCGATATCTCAAGCGCAGAAAGCCCGCTGGAGGATAGCGCCAGGGCGATGCGGGTCGCGGCTACCGCTGCGCACGCCGATGTCGCGGCTATGGACAGCCTCCCGGCGGAGCCGAAGACCGAGAGCTGGATCGAGAGCGTGGCATAAAGCGCCCCGACCGCGCCCATGCCGAGTGCGAACGCACCCAGCTCCCTTCTGACGCTTCCGCTGAAGGCCCTTAAGGTGCCTTCTATCTGCACAAGCGAGACGATGAGGGCCAGTGCCACGGCCGTCTGGAAAAGTCTCCCGCCCGGACCGGGCTCGAACTTTCCGCTCGCTATGACGACCGGGCCTTCCGGGAGCGAGACGAGGGCTGAGAAGAGCAGGGCCGAAAACAGGAGCCCCAAACCGGGAGTCCATCGTATGACGGCACTGATTTTTTCAACCCTCCCGAAGGTGACGGCAAAAACAAGGAGCGCTGCAGCTAAAAGGCCCTGCCCGAGGGCGAAGAGGTGCGCGCCATAGCCTGACATCATAAGGGCGCCTCCGGCGTTAACGCCCGCTATTGCAAGCATTGTGACGAGGAAAGCGGCGACTGCAGGGTTAGCCAGTCCCCTTCCTTTTTTTATTATGAGGAGCCCCGGAATGAGGCTCAGGCCGGCTGCCAGGACCGGTATGACGCGAAGCGGCTCAGCCAAATGCTATTCTCCCGTGCTCAGGGTGATAAAGGTCACATACCTTCGTTCCGCTCTTTAATACAATGTCGAGCGAAGAAAAATGTTTTTGGGAATCCTTTGCTCAGGGCAAACTCCGGGAAACCGGGGGACGCAGAGCAAACGGGACTAAAGAAGACTGGCAACAACACCTCCTGTTTCGTAATTCGCGCACATTCGACCTCCCAGCTTCCACGTCAGCCGAGCCGCCAAAGGAAAAATCCCTTTGGCGTTTTTTTTCAAAAAAACGGGGAGGTAGCAAATGCCTAAATCAGTAAAGCTAATCTCGCTCTCGGCTGCCGCGGTCATTGCGGTCCTTTTGCTTGTTGCGCCGCCTGCGCTCGCGGGCGAGGCAATTCTCAAGTGGACCGCGCCGAGCACGAACACGGACGGCTCGGCGCTTACGGACCTGGCCGGCTTCAAGGTCCATTACGGCACGCAGTCCAGGTCCTATTCGAAGACGGTCGATATCGGCAATGTGGCGGCCTACACCGTCCAGGACCTCGCGGCAGGCAGCACCTATTATTTCAGCGTTACGGCCTACAACTCCGCTGGCCGGGAAAGCACCTATTCAAACGAGGTCTCAAAGAACATTCCGTCCGACACCACCGGTCCGGCCCTGACAGGCATTTACGCGGCCGACGTCACTCATTCAGGCGCGGTCATAAACTGGGTGACGGACGAGCCGGCTACTTCTCAGGTCGAGTACGGCACGACCACTTCCTACGGCAGTTCGACCTCCGTAGACCAGGCCCTTAAGACGGCGCATACCATGGCCCTTGCCGGGCTCGAGCCGGGCACCGCTTACAATTACAGGGTGATAAGCTCGGACGGGTCGGGCAACAGGACCGTTTCGGGGAATTTCAAATTCACGACGGCGCCGGCCCCTGACACCGCCCCGCCTGTCGTCTCGAACCTCCTCGTTAAGGACGTGACCAATTCTTCGGCGCTTGTCACGTGGACGACCGACGAGCCTGCGACCACGCAGGTGGATTTCGGGCTCTCAGGGTCATTTACGTCCTCAACGCCCCTTGACGGTTCCCTTACCACCGTCCATTCGGTCCTTCTCGAGGGGCTTCAGAGCTACACGGCCTACGGCTACAGGGCGGTTTCGACCGACGCCGCAGGCAACACGGCCGTGAGCGCGGCAAAGACCTTCACTACCTCGAACCAGGCGCCGGCCATTAACTCTTTCAGCTCGTCTGCGCTCTCAGGGGCCGCCCCGCTGCAGGTCCAGCTGTCCGCCGAGGCAGCCGACGCCGACGGTTTCATCGTCAGCTATGAATGGGATTTCGACGGAGACGGCGTTTACGACGCCGATACCGGCTCAGTCCCCTCGGCGCCGTATACCTATCAGTCTGCGGGGACCTATTCGCCCAGGGTGAGGGCAAAGGACAACGGCGGAAGCATGGTCGCATCAGAGCCGCTTACCATTTCGGTAGACTCGGCTTCAAACAAGCCGCCGGTGGTCATATCGCTGGTCGGCACCGTGTCCCAGGAGGGTTCTTCGGTCTCCATCAAGTTCGACGTGAAGGCGACCGACCCCAACGGGGTCATAGTGAAGTTCGAGTGGGACTTCGACGGCAACGGCGTTATAGACGCGGTCACGACTACCGTTCCGGCCAAGTTCACATACAGCTCGCCCGGCACATACAGTCCGGTCGTGAAGGTGACTGACGACCAGGGCGGTACGGCCAGAGCGACCACGACAGTGGAAGTCCCGGCGGCATCCGTCTCAGGCGGGTCGTCTGCGTCTACGGGCGCCCCTGAATCCAAAGGCGGCTGCTTCATTGCAACGGCTGCCTACGGAAGCTACCTGGAGCCCGAGGTCATGGTGCTCCGCGAGTTCAGGGACGGCGTCCTCTTGCCGAACCCGATAGGCAGGGCGTTCGTGGACTTCTACTACAGGGTGTCCCCGCCTGTCGCGGACTTCATAGCCAGGCACGAGGTGCTCCGCACGGCAACGAGGACCGTTCTGACTCCGATAGTGTACGGGGTCAAGTACCCGCTCCTTTCGGTCTCGTTCTCGGTCCTTGCCGTCGGGGCGGCCGTCATAGCCGGCAAAAGGAGGAGAGGGAAGTAAATCAGCCTCCGCATGCCCGGAAGGGCCGGACGGCTCCGGGCTCTATGAAGGCTTCGGGAAATGAGCCGGAGCCGGTCCAGGCACAAGCCGCAAGGGGCGCCTAGCCGCCCCTTGCGGCTTTTTTTTCTATTTTCATAAGCGCCCACAGGACAACGCCGGCCATGAGGAGAGCAAGAAGGAAGAAAAGTATCCCGCCCCTCGTGTGCAGGGTCCCGTAGAGCATGCGTTCGTCTATATGGTATCCGGCAAGCGTGAGCGCTGTTATCCTGACGCCGTTCTTTACGACGGCTATGGGAAAGAGGGCAGCCACAAAGGCCAGCCTGCCTGGCCAGGTCCGGAGGAACATGTTCGAGGCCATCACTCCCGCGATGAAAAGGACCAGGCTGGAGCGTATGCCGCTGCACTCCCTTGCGACCTCGATGGTAAGCCCGGGGAGGTGGAAGAATAAGCCCTCCCTCTCGACCGGCGACCCCGAGGCGCTCAGGAAAAACCACGCGGCATCGGCCGAGCCATTTTGAAGAAGCCTTATAAGCGGGTCGAGCGCCGCTTCCGGCACTGGAACGGCAAAGAGGAGGAAAAGGAGCGGAAAGAGGGCCTCCTTTGCCGCGGGGCCGCCGAAGACGGTCACAAAGCCGCCTATCCAGAAGACGACGGCCGAGAGGACCATCGCTGCCAAATGGAAGCTGCCGCCGTCCGCGAATACGCTTCTTCCGGCTATGAAGACGGCGGCCCCGGCAAGGAGGACCGGGATGCCGTAAAACGGCCCGTAAGCGGCGCTCGAGAGTATCTCCTTTCTCCTCGAGTAAAGGAGGTAGGCGCTGAGAAAGGGTATGAGCACTATGTGTGAATAGAGCTCGCTGTCCATCGCCAGCTCATATAGCAGCGCAAGGTGCTCGGAGAAGGCCGCCGCGATCCCAATGCTGAAAAAGACGATGCCCACTACCCTCGTCCTCGCGCCCGTGCCGGGGGTCTCTCCCGCCATCCGGCTTTCCGCTGTCATGGCCACGGTCTATCTCTCCGTTTAAGCGCCGGGGAGCTGCAGGCGCTGTTTTAAGTGGGCCTTGTACCTGCCGCCCTTGGCCTTGAACTGCCTCACGACCCACCTCGATATCTGGGCGAAGCAGAGCCCTTTCTCGTACCATCCGAGGCTGGCCCTGTTTATCGCAATGAACTGCTCCGTCACGAGTTTGCTCTGTATGAACTTATAGATGCTCCTCCGCGACGAGTCCCACCATACTGCTATCTCCTTCCTCGGCAATCTCCTTGAGTTCTTCTCATGGTCCCGCCTCATGAACAGGTGCTCCTGTAGCTCGTGGAACCTGCCCCTCAGGATTACCTCCATGAGGAGGACGTAGTCCGCACCGAAGTACTTCCCCAGGAGCTTGGTCTCCCTGAGGACGGACGAGCGCATTACTCCGAATACCGCATTCGCGAGGTTCACTTTCGTAAGATAGTGGCGCAGGCGCTCGTGGGGCCTGTTGTAAGGTATGTGGAGCCTGTCGTCGTATTTCCCGATCTCCTTGCCGTTCTCGTCTATGAGGACGGTCTTCGGGTAGCAGAGGACGATTCTGGGCTCGGAATCGAGGACCTCGATGCACCTCTCCAGGAGATGCGGCGAGCAGACGTCGTCATAGGCGGCCCATTTGAAATATTCGGCGCGCGAAAGGCGGAAAACGCGGTTGAAGTTGTCCGCGGCCCCGAGGTTACGCGCGTTCCTGTGGAGCCTTATCCTCCGGTCGCGGGCGGCGTACTCCGAGCAGATGCCGAAGGTCGAGTCGGTCGAGGCGTTATCGGAGATGATGAGCTCGAAATCTCCGAATGTCTGCCCGAGGATGGACTCGACGGAATCCCTTAAGAAGCGCTCGGCGTTGTAGACAGGCAGCCCTATGCTGACTTTCGGGGTCTTTTCCATTCCATTCCCTTTTTCACGCGCACAGTATGCTGCACGAAAGGCCCATTCCCTTGACCATCTGCCATATCTCGCCTATGTAGTTGGGGTTCATGACTATGATGATGTCGGGCGAGTACTCCCGGATGAACTCGGGGGGGCCGATCTCCTGCCCGGTGCCTGGTATGTACTTCCCGTGCTTGTGCGGGTTAATGTCTATTACGTGGCTTATCTGGCCTGTAACGCCTAGCGCGTTAAGGAATGAAACTCCCTTGGACCCGCCGCCCCAGAGGACGGCCTTCTGTCCTTTAACGCGTAACCGCTCAAGCTCGTTTTTCCACGCGAGTATCTTTCCAGTGTACCTTCTTGAAAAGGCGGCTACCGCGGTCTTCAAGTCGCTCAGGCTGAAGCCCGGCACGGGAAGCACCGCATTCTCCGGCCCGCAGGACGGGAAGGCTTCGGCGCAGAGGAACTGGCCCTCGAACGACTCCTCGAAGCTTACCGCCCTGAAACCGGCCAATGAAAGGAGCTCGGCAAGGGAGATGGCGCTGAAGTAGGAATAGTGCTCGTAGATTATGTCCCATATCGCGAGCTCCCTGAAGGTATAGAGGACGTTCGGGACCTCGAAAAAGACCACGGTATCGCTCCTGTCGCCGATGGCCTTCCTCATCTTGTCCAGGAACTCCCTTGGCGACTCGATATGCTCGAGCACCTGGCGGCTGCAGATGAGGTCGCCCTTATAATCGGAGTACTGTTCGGAGTAGAGGTCCTGGATGAATACGACCTTGTTGTCCCTGTGCTCAAGCCTCTCGTGGACGTAGCTCGCGTCGAAGCCAACGCCCCTATTCCCGCCCAGCTCGCTCAGCAGCACAAGGAAGTCGCCCTTGCCGCAGCCTATTTCTATTATGTCCTTTCCGTAAAGGTTGAACTTTTCGATGAGCTTTACGGCCAGCGATCTCGCATAGTCCTGGAAAAAAGGCGAGAAGTGGAGCGAGTTCTCGTATTCCTGCGAGTATTTTACGGCTTCAGGGTCGAATCCCGTGTTGAAGATGTGGCCGCAGCCGCTGCAGAACCCGAGCTTTATGTCGCCCCTTCGGGCCTTGAGGGCGCTTTCGCGCGTGTGCCACAGGATGTTGCAGTGGACCGGCATTCCGGCCATTTCCGCAAAAACGGAAACGCATTCCGACCTGCAGACCGGACATGTCTTTTTGGCGCTTTCCATTCTCCGGTTATACCGTAAGGACCTCTGCGGAATGACCGAGCCGCTCAAGCTCCAGTACGACCTCGCTCCTGTATACGGGGTTCATGAGGATCACGGCATCGGGCTTGTAGCGGGCGGCGAAACCGGGAGAAACTATCTCGTGCCCTGTTCCGGGCATAAAGGTGCCGCACCTCCGCGGGTTTACGTCCACCACGTACTTTATCTCGTCGGTTATGCCGAGTGTCGTGAGGAACGCGACCCCCTTTGAGCCCGAGCCCCAGAGGACGGTCCTGTACCCGGATTTCCCGAATTCCCTGAGTTTATGCCGCCATAGCGCCGTTTTCTGGATGACGTTTTCCGAAAAGAAGGTCACGGCGTTCCTGAGCTCGGACGGCTCTTCCTCTATGGGGAGGGGTGGCGAGGCCTTTCCGGCGGACGGGACGGCCTCGAGGAAAAGGTACTGGTCGCCATAGCCCCGGGTTATGCCGGTCACTTCGAATCCCGATGCCCTGAATAGCCTTCCGAGAGAACCGGGGCTGAAATACGAGCAGTGCTCGTAGTAGACGTCCCAGAAGGCAAGTTCCCGGAGGACCCTCGTTACGTCTGGGACCTGGAAGAAGACTCGTGTCTCCTTTTCTCCCAGCGCCCTCCGGATGATAGAGATGAACTTCGCCGTCTCCCCGATGTGCTCGAGCGTCATCTTACAGACCATGAAGTCGGCGGGTTCGTCCGAGTATTTTTCCGAGTAGAAGTCCTTCACGAACGAAACCCCGTCCGGTTGCGCTAAGCGGTCCTCCCTGAACGCGGGGTCGAAGCCCTTGCCGGTATTGCCGCCGAGTTCGCAGAGTAGATTGAGGAACTCGCCCTTCCCGCATCCTATCTCCAGGATGTGCTTGCCCCTCAAGCCGTATTTTTCTATGAGGTCCGTGGCGAGGCGGCGCGCGAAGCCGTTATATGTTTCCGAAAACCCCTGGGTCTCCTCGCATCTTTCAGAGTACTCCTGCAGTGCGGCATTGTAGGAGCAGTTCCATATGAAACCGCACTTTGCGCAGAACGCGAGCCTTATATCGCCCCTGGGATATTCAATCGACGCCTCCCTGGTCGCGAAGAGCAGCACGGAATGCACCGGGGCGCCGCTGAACGAATAAAAATCGAGGGTCTCGGCGGACCCGCAGCCCGGGCATCCTGCCGGGCCTGGGGCTGGCAGTGCAGGCGCCATATGAGCGTTCAGGCTCTCCATCATATCTCCTTTTTTCAGGTTACCTTCCATTCAGGAATGGGCACTATGAACTTTCCGCCGGCGGCCCTGTACGCCTCCTGCTGGCTTATTATCTCGGATGCGAAATTCCATGCGAGTATAAGGACATAATCGGGCCTCTTCTCAAGGAGCTTTTCCGGGGCGAATATGGGGATGCGCTTGCCCGGCATGTAAAGCCCCTGCTTGTGGATGTTCCTGTCCACGACGAAGTCTATGAAGTCGCTCCCTATACCGGTGTAATTCAGGAGTGTCGCTCCCTTTGCGGCCGCACCGTAGGCGGCGATGCGGTTGCCGCCGTCTTTAAGTATCTTGAGCATGAGCCTCAGGCCGTTTTTTATGTTTTCCGCCTTGATGGCGAAATCGTTATAGTAGGAAAAACCGTCCACCCCGTCTCTTTTTTCCTCCTCGAGAAGGCCCGTTGCCGAGGCGTCAGGCTCGTCTCTGAGTCCTATATAGAGCCGTAGCGAGCCGCCGTGGATGGGTATCCTCCGTACGGAATTGAGAAAGAGGCCGCGGCTCCGGAGGAGACGGTCGACAGAAGTCGCGGAGAAATAACAGAGGTGCTCGTGATAAATGGTGTCGAACTCGCATTTATCCACGAGTTCCCTGACATAGGGGGCTTCGATTACCGCGACGCCGTCGTCCTTGAGGAGTATCCTTATCCCGTCGAGAAAACTTCCGGAATCGGCCACATGGGCAAGCACATTATTCGCTATGACGACGTCCGCCCTTTTCCCCATTCTGCGGAGTTTCCCTGCCAGCTCGGCGTTAAAGAAGGCGCAGTGCGTGGGCACTCCCGCCCTCTCGGCCGCCTCTGCCGGGCCCTCAGCCGGGTCTATCCCGAGGCAGGGTATGCCTTTCCGGACGAAATTCCTGAGTAGGTATCCGTCGTTCGACGCTATCTCAACGACAAGGCTCTGTTCATCGAGCCGTCTTGTTTCCATGAGTTCCAGCGCGTTCTCCCGCGAGTGCCTGAGAAGCTCGTCGGAAAAAGAGGAGTAGTAGGGGTATCTCCTGCAGAAGAGCTCCTCCGGCGGCACCGTCTCGAGTATTTGTACGAGCGTGCAGTCGCGGCAGAAGACGGCTTTAAGCGGGTACTCGGGCTCAGGACGGCCAAGCTCCTCTTCTGTAAGAAGCGCGTCGGCAAGCGGCGTTTTCCCGAGGTCAAGCACCGTTTCGAGTCCAATCCCGCCGCATGAGCGGCATTTTGAGACGTTTTCGGTCATTTCACCCTCCGCGTCGTTCACCATTTTTTCCACGGCGCATTGCCGCCAGTCCACAGCTTCTCGAGATGAAGCTTGTCCCTCAGCGTGTCCATGCATTGCCAGAAGGAAGTATGGGTAAAGGCCATGAGCTCTCCGTCTTTCGCGAGGTTCTCGAGGGGCTCCTTCTCGAATTGCGTCTCGTCGCCCTCGATATAGTCGAAAACGCCGGGCTCGAGCACGAAGAAGGCCCCGTTGATCCATCCCTCGGAGGTCTGCGGTTTTTCGGAGAACTCGGTCACCATGCTCCCGTCCATCTCCAGGTGCCCGAACCTGGCGGGCGGCCTCACGGCGGTGAGCGTGGCGAGCTTCCCGTGCGAGCGGTGGAATTCAAGGAGCGCGTCGAGGTCGATGTCGGAAACACCGTCGCCCCAGGTGAGCATGAACGTCCCGTTCCCGGTCCATGGGGCGAGCCTCTTAATCCTGCCTCCGGTCATGGTGTTGAGCCCGGTATCTATGAGGTCAACGGTCCAGTCCGGCACGTCCCCTCCGGTAATCTCCACTTTGCCGGTGCTCGTCCTGACGGTCATGTTGCTGTTGAGCGCGCAGTAGTCCTTCATCCACCTCTTGATGTACTCTCCCTTATAGCCGAGGGCGATTGCGAAATCCCTGAAGCCGTACACGGAGTAGTACATCATGATGTGCCAGAGCATGGGGCGGCCGCCGACCTCGACCATGGGTTTCGGCTTAAGCTCGGTCTCTTCAGCGAGCCTCGAACCCAGCCCCCCGGCGAGTATGGCGACCTTCATCGCCGCGCTTTTTTCCATTTCAGGGCTTTTTTACCTCTGCCACGACCGCCTGGAGTCCCTCCGAGACCACTTCGCCCGTATCGACGGGCAGCCACTCGGGCGCGAACGCCTTGCCGTACTGCACAAAGCTCGACTTAAGGTTCCAGTTCGCGCAGGAGCTGTGATAGCAGTTCATGCAGCCCGGCGGCATCCGTTCCTCCGAATTCACAGAGGCTCGCATCCTGGCCATCTCGGCAGAGTTCCAGGCCTCGGCCGGCGTCGCGTAATCACGGAGGCTGAAGAGCTTTTCCGAAGAGGACTGGCAGGGCCGGACAAAGCAGTCGCTTCCGATATAAAAGTCCCTCCAGGAAAAGGCACACGGCTTATGGGGCATGTTGCCCGCTTCGCCTTCGCCCTGTATCTCAGGGAGCTTGAGTTTAACGCCCTCGGCTGAGGCGAGCTCCGAGGCGGCCGCGAAAATTTCCCTAACCGTCTCCTGCATGTCCAGGAGGGATTCTCCGGCGAGGTTTTCGTCGAAGACGGTAAGGTATACCACCTTCACCTCCGGGATCCCGATTCTCTTTGCGAGAGCGACCATGCCCGGGAGCTCGCTTATGTTCCTCTTCATCGCTGTGAATACGAAGTTCACGTACGGGTAGGAGGTGCCGCGCCTCTTTTTTTCTTCCATGAGCGCCGTCACTGAATCGACCTCCCGAAGGAAGTTGCCGCCTTTCCTTATCGAATCGTTGGTGGCTGCCGTGGACCCGTCAAGAGAAATTGCTATTAGGTCCATGTGGTGCTCGAATACGAGGTCCTTTATCTTCGGGATAGTGCTGCCGTTCGTGACGAAGTATTTCCGGAGCCTTTTGAACCCGTTCAGGTATTCCAGTATCCGGGGAAGCTTCGGATGAAGCGTGCCCTCGCCCCAGCCGTGGAGCGTAACCTCCTCGGTCTTCGAATAGAACGGCTCGAACGCCGTGACGACATCCACCGGCAGGTCGTTCACCCTGAAGTTCACGGCCTCCCGCCCGCACATGATGCACTGGAAGTTGCACCTGTTAGTGAGCTCGAATACTATGCGTCTGGGATAGGATTTGAGGACGGTAGAGCCTTCCCTGAACTCCCTCTGGTTAAGAATACTGTTCGCCTGCTGCTCTTCTGTAAGCGGTGTCTCGAAAAGCCTTTCTGTTTTCATAGGAGCCCTCGCTCAGGTGGTTGATATTTCCCTGCTTTCCCCTCTATCTGTGAAACACGCCTTGCCCTGGCGTAATAGCGCCGCTTGATGACCCTCCTTGCCGTTCCGGCGAAAGACCGTGCTTTTTCGCCCATGGACAGGCCGAGCCAGTTCCGGAAGAGGCTGAAGCCCGTAAGCCTGGGGACCGGTATGCCGAATATTCGCATGGTCGCGAGCCTGCCCCATATGGCGCTCCTCTTGGAGAGGAGGTTTGCCTGCGACCTGCCGAGAAGTGACGGGTCTATCCTCCTGAGCTTGAGATAACCCGCGTCCATAGCCGAGACTATTACCTTTTTTCCGAGCTCGGTCCTGGCAACCACCATCGAAAGCCCCGGCTCCGTCTCCCCGGCCTCCCTGTACCAGGGGTCGCCGCATGAGATATCAGCGAACTCGCCGGTGCCGTCGGGGCAGAGATAGCATCTCAAAGGCCTGTACTTCTGGAGAAAGCCCCAGGCCTCCATGTAGGAAAGCTTCACCTCGTTGCCGTTTTTAAGCGACGCGTTCCACATGCCGGGCCATCCCATGCCTCTGTACCTGAGACTCTTTAGCTCTCCGGCGGACACGTTATGCCTCTTAAGGAGCTCGACAGTGCCGATTGTGGATGGTGTGCCCGCGCAGAATATCGAGAGCGCAAGGCCCGTGTTTGCCTTAAGGCCCGGCCTCATTTCGCCGGCCTTCCTCAGCGCGGCTACGTCGCAAGGTTTGCCGATGAAGACGGAAGGTGAGGGGGCCGCTTCGATTGACGCAAGCCCCTCGCAGGGCGAGGCCGGAGAGTACCTCGAACCCGAGCGCGTTGTAAGCTCGTCTCTCGTCCTGCTGAAAACCGTTTTGTTCCTCCAGGGCTCGTCCAAGGCTGCCCCGCTGTGAAGAGCGCCGTGCATCCCGAGCCTTTCCATGCAGTAGAGTGCGAGCGCGGTCGCTGCCCCACCCGACGACCCGGCGAACCTTATTTCAGTGTCGGAGGCATGGCCCTCCCAGACATCCAGGACCGGCCCCCAGCCGCGCCGTAGCTCCCGGAGCGCATGCTCCGGCCAGGCCCCGTGCGATGTCTCCAGGCCGGGGCATACCTGGACGCAATCGCCGCACTCGTCGCATCCGCTCCCGACCACGGGCCGTATCCCGTCCTGGATTATGTCGACTAGACGGACCTTTTCGGACCTGCACGCGTATGCGCACGCGCCGCACCCGAGGCACAGGCGCCACGATGCTATCTCCTCAACGTTTTTGAAATCCATCAGGGCCTGAGCGCAATGCGGACGTCATTCTTTGGGGAAATAGGCTAGCCCGAGCAACCCGTAGAGCTTTCTCTTGAATTTCGACCTGAACCCGATGAAATCATAGGGGTCCAGCGAGTATTCCTGCAGTCTCTGGGCCGTGCCCTTGAGCCTCCTGACCCATTCCTCGCGCGTCCTCACGCCGTATTGCGCGGCGGAAAGGGGAAGGAGCCTTCTTAAGTCCTCGTCCGTTTTTATGCCGGAGTGCTCGGCCCTGGGGTCGTCCATGTGCTCCTGGTAGAGAAAAGGATAATACCAGCCTATGACGTAGCCCCTTGCGGCGGCCCTTATGCACCAGGTCGTGAACGTCTCCTTGGGCCTGAGGGTCCCTATCTCCTCGACCACCTTTCTTTTCATGAGATACCCGGAGCCCTCTATCCAGCAGTTCCTGAGTATCATATGGGCCCCGAACGAATGTATCTTCCTTGTGGCCTTGGAGACGTTAAAGTCCTCCGGCAGGAACCTCCAGCAGCCGATGATGCCGGCGTCGGGTATGTCCCTGTGCGCCTTCTCAAGCTTCTCGACCCACCTTGCCGGCATCAGGCAGTCGTCATCTATTTTCCCCAGGAGGTCCGCGTCCGCATGGTTCCTCCAGAACCAGTTCGTTGGGCCCCTCAGCCTGTCATTACTCCTGTTATAAATGATCTTCTCTATGGCCGGATGCCCCTCGAAGCCCCGGAGCACCTTGAGGTTCTCTTCCGATGAGGCGTTGTCCCAGACCACGGCCTTCGCGTGGGGCGGCAGGGTCTCGGCGAGCCTGGAGAGCGACAGCCTCGTGTAGGCCGGTCTGTTGTGGGTAATCATGAGCACGCGTATTTTCATGTCAGACCTTTCTCCTCACCATGCGCAGCGCTTCGTTCACTTCAGGCACCTTGAAGACCTTCGCGGCAAAGAGGAGATAAGTGGTTATTCCGATGAGCACGAGGACTATGAGCGCATATTCCATCCCGAGGTGGAGCGAGCTCCCGTTCATGTACCTGAAGCCGAGGAGGAATGCGACCATTACGCCCGAACACCCGGTTGACGGCGCGAGCGCCTTGATGAACGAGAGCATGTCCACGCCGATTAGGCTGTTCGCTACATACTGGCCGAGGAGGAAAACCGGTATGGAAGCCGATATGTACGCCGTTATGAGCCCCAGGAGCCCCCATCTTATGCCGACCAGGAACGCCACGACAATAAGGACCGATGAGAAGACTCCTAGCTTGAGCGTGAGGTCGGGCCTGCCCTGGGAATTGAAGATTATGCCGCCCGTCGTACCGATGGACTGTACGGCGCCCACGATGCAGAGCAGCTTCAGGGGAAGTATGGCCGGCTCCCATGTCGCGCCGTAGACGGAGAGGATGAACTCCTCGGACACCATGAAGAGCCCGGTCATCATCGGGAAGGTTATGAGCGATATGGAGCGCACTACCTTGAGGTAAACGGCCCTGGTCCGCGCCCTGTCGCCCTGTATGCTCGAGAATACCGGGAAGAGCACTTTTCCCATGGACCAGGAGATGAGTTGAAGGGGCTTGAGCATCAGGTTGTAGGCCACTGAATAGTATCCGAGGGCCTGCGCTCCCAGGTATTTGCCTATTATGAGATTGTCGAGGTTCCTGGCGAAAAAATTCAGGATATTGAAGCCCAGGAGGTTCGAGCTGAACCCGAAGAGGTCCGTGAAGCACTTTTTAACAAGCCTCGGCTTGGGCCTCCATTTGACGATGGACCAGACGAGTGGTACGAGGATCGGTTGCGAGAGTATCTTTCCAAGCACCATGCTCCAGACCCCGTAGCCTGAAAGGGCCAGGACTACGGAGATAAGTCCTGAAAGCGCATGGTTCCCGAGGTTTAAGAGAGAGAGCTTCTTGAATTCCAGCCTCTTCGTGAGGATGGAGGTGTGTATCGAAGTAAGCGGGCTGAGGACAAAACCGAGCGAAGATACAAGGAGTATGTCCCGGAGGATCGGTTCATTGTAGAATGCCGCTATGAAGGGCGACGCGGCCGCAAGAAGTGACGCGAGCGCGACTCCCGCAATTATGCTTACGAAAAAGGAGGTCGAGAGGTAGTCGTCATCGATGTTCTGCCGCTGTATTATCGCGGCTCCCATGCCGAGGTCCTGGAACAGGATGACGACGCCTATGAAGACCGATGATATGGCTACCACGCCGAAGTCGCCGGGCGTAAGTAGCCTCGCGAGGACTATGGTGACCGAGAACGTTACGACCTGGGAGCAGACGTTCGAGAAAACAGTCCAGAAGCTCCCGCTTATGATCTTCTGCTTGATATCGGATTGCTTCATTGAGGAGGCCGGGGCCGGGCTACTCGCCCGCAAGTTCCCTGTAATATCCGGCCATCGTCCCGGCTATACGGTCCCAGTTGAATAGGTCCTTTACGCGCTGCCTCCCGGCGGCGGAGACGCTCGCCCTGAGGCCCCTGTCCCTTATAAGAAGCTCTATGGCCTTGCCCAGGCCGATTGGGTCTCCCGGCTGGACGAGGAGGCCGGATACGCCGTCCTCGACTATCTCGGGCACGCCGCCGACCCTGGTGGCGATTACAGGGAGGCCGCAGGCCATTGCCTCGGCCACGGGCATCCCGAAGGACTCGTAAAAGGAGGCGTTTATGAATATGTGCGCCTCCGAGTATTTCGCGATCATCTCCTGGTGGCTGACGTGACCGATAAAGAAGACCCTCTCCGAGAGGCCGGGCGCCAGCATTTTGGATATCTTCTTCTGATAGCTACCGGGGTAAAAGGCGGCAAGCGACCTCACCGTCTGCTCGTCGCTCAAGTCGACCAGGAACTCCCTCGGGGTAATCCGCTCCTGGCCTATAAGGTGGAGCTCGAGGCCCGGGTGCCTGGGTGCTATGATGTTGAAGGCCTCTATGATTACGTGGAGCCCCTTTTCCGGGCTTATCCTGCCGACGCAGATGAGCCTCCTGTCGCCGTCCTGGGGGCGGACCTGGCTGAAGCGGGCGTAATCGACCCCGTTATGGAGCGTCCTTACCCTGGCGCTGTGAGCAGGGAAGGCGTCGCGCGTCCTTGAGGTTATGTAGTCGCTGCAGCAGACGACGAGGTCGGTCTTCGCCAGCCGCGTCTCCATCGTCTCCCTGTCGAGCTGCGCTAGCCACTCGTTATGCGTGTGGAGGACGAGCTTCATCCCCGGGTTCAAGGCCTTTACGACCGGCGCGAACTGGGAGAAGTTGTTGATGTGCACGATATCCGGCCCTAACCTCCTGAGATCAAGGGCGAGCTGCACCGAGTAGGAGGGATAATACAGGAACGAGCTGAAAAAGGGCCTCTTCAAGGTGTAGAGGGGACGGAGCTTCCCGGTGAACCTCCGCATGAAGCTGTCCGGCGCGGCTGAAAGCCTCCTTACCACGAGGCCGGGCGGGTCTATTTTGGTCCCGCCCCGGCTCGTGTAGACGGTGATGTCGAACTCGCTTTTGAGCCTCTTCGCAAGCTCCAGGATGATGATGCTTATGGAGCTCTTGAATGCGGAGTCGAGCGGGTTCGTTACGAAGGCGAGCCTCCGTCTCATGCGCTTCATGCCGTTTCCCGCCCCGGCTCAGGGGCCAGGGAGTAAAGGAGGCCGAGGACGTTTTCCCTCACTTCCGGCATCACTGCCTTGAGTTCCGCAGTTATGGCGGCCCTCTCCTCGTAGGCCTTTTCGATGATACCGAGCACGCCCTCTGAATCGAGCGAGCACGGGTCGGCAACCGACGAGCCTCTGCCGACCGTCTCCATTACACCCTTGAATTTATCGCTGTAGGCTATGGCCACGGCCGGCACGCCCTGCGAAAGCGCCGCTATGCAGGAGTGCATCCGCGAGCCTATGAAGAATCCGCACATCCCGATTATGTGCTTTATCTCTCCGGGGGCGTAGACGCCGTGCACGAGGGAAAGATTTCCGCCGTAAGCCGCCTTGAGTTCGTCATATACCTTCCGGCACGCCTCGGCGTCGCTCTCCGGGTGCTCGCTACCGCCGAAGACGTGCGGTATAAGGACGACCTGCGCGCGTTTCCTGGTAATGAGAAAGTCGATTACCTCCCTTACGAGAAGCCTGTAGTCGAGCCTCAGGCCGAACATGTTGTCCCTGGTGTATCCTCCCATGTAAAGAAGACCGCTCACGTTTAATCCCACGACCGAAGACGCCTCACCGGCGCAGTCGAAGGCTGCCCCTTCGACTGCCATGCTCTCCGGCTTAACGGGGTCCAGCACGAACCCTACATCGTGGCAGAACAGGACTTTTTCGCCCTTGCCGGAAATCCCGAGGAGGCGTCTGGCCTCAGCGACACCCTCGTAGTCCCTTGAATAGACCATTGTGGAGTTGTCGAGCAGGAACCTGGTCACGGCCCTCGAAAGCCTGCTCCTGTAAGGGCCGTAGGTCTGCGGGAGCTGTATGAGCTGTTTTCCCATGAGTATTACGAGTAGCTGGGGGAGCGCTACGTATATGAACCGCCCCAGGCCGTATATGTCGCTCAGGCTGTCGCCGCCGGCGATCGATACGGCCATGTCGGCCGAGTGAAGCTCGCTTAAGATTGCGTTTTCGTCTATTATCCGCCTCCGGATGCCTTCGGGCATTATGCGCGCAAAGGCCGCGAGAAAGATGAGCAGGGCGATGTTGTTCGGAAGGAAGAGTTTTTTTGAGAACCTTATGTTTACGAGTTTTACGAGCACCTCACGTCCCTTGAAGGCGAAGTTGTGGAACTCTCCCGCCTTCGCGTAGTCGAGTATGCCTATCTCCGCCTCCGGGTTCCAGTTAAGGATGCACTTGATGGCCCCCGCCGTGAGCGCGCCAACGCCCATGTTCCTCGTATTGAAGGACGCTCCCAGGAGAAATACCTTCAACGCACGATTTTTGAGTTGGTCTTGGATGGTTTGATACGCTATGGGTTTATTGATGAGATTGCAGCACGGACGGGTTCTTGACCGTTGAACAGCGCGGCTTGAATCAGAGGTAAGCAGGCCGGCCCTGCCGGGCCGGCCTGCTTATTTGTTACTGTACGTTAAGCGAGGCAGGGGGCTCGGGCGTGGTCGAAATGTTCACCGTCCCGCCGAACTGGAACGCGCCCCTGTCCCAGATGCCGTTGCTGCCGCGCACGATTCCGAGCATGTCGACGTTGAAGGGCGAGGAGAGGCTCATGCCGGACTTCGTGGAGGCCTTCAGCCTGAAGTCATTGCCCGAGTAGCTGACGAACGGGTCGCCGGAGCCGACCTGTAAGTTGGACTCGCTTATTTTACCCTCGTTCGAGCCCTTGAACCAGTTGTAGTCGTGTTTCACGCCGCCGCCGAAGGCCACGGACGGGCTGTTGTACCAGAGGTTATTGTATGCAACTACGCCGCTTATTGACCTGTATATCGGGAATATCTTCCCGGAGCCGCCGCTTTTGAGGTCCACGAAGGTGTTGTTGTATATCCTGACGTTGTTCGCGTAATAGGTCGTGTCCGAGGACCAGCTTCCGATGGCCCCGTTATTGGAGGTGCCGCCGAAATCCACGGTCCACTGGAATAGGTTGCCGTATATGTCCCAGTTTTTGGCGCGGCCCATTATGATGCCGCCGGTGCTCCTGTAGTCCCGTATGTAGCTGTGGCGGAGGATCACGTCGTGCGTGTCCCTTGCCGACCATATCTCGGAGTGCTGTGATGAGGACCCGTTGGTGCCGCTACGCTCAAGAAGAGAATACTCGATCAGTATATTTGACACGTTCATGGTGTAGAAGACGACCCTGCTCGGGTGGTGGGCCCAGATGTACTGGAACTTCCAGTTCTTGCCGCCGTATATGCCGTAAACGGCGTCCTGCCCGGTGCAGGACGAGCATGCTTTGAACGAGAGTTCCATGTGCTTGAAGGTAAGATTGTTGACTGCCTTCGGCATGCTTATGAGCTTCACTGTATTGCTGGACCCGGTATGCTGGACCTTTATGCCGTGTCCCGAGGTCCATTTGCCCGGCCCGCCCCCGGTCTGGCCGTTAATCTCGTAATAGCCGGTATTGAACTTGAGCGTGCTGGTGAATACGGCCGGCCCGTCGGCATAGGAGCTGTTCCAGCCGGTATTGGTGCCGTGGTCGGAGTCCGTAGCCTTCTTTATCGTTATCCACTGGCCGTTTTCCGAGTCGCCAAAGGTGCGGCCAGAATACGTGCCCTTCGCTATGTAGTAGGTATCGCCGCGCACAAGAGAGGATGGAAGGGCGGGATAGGCGTTCGTCCAGTCGCTCCCACTCCCGTTGCCGCTTGCCCCGGCCCTCACATAGCGGACGGCGGCGTTGGAGATGTCGGGGAAGGCGCATAGCACCAGGAACAGAAGCGCCGATAAGATTCCAATTTTCTTCATTACAACCTCCTTTAGCCTATTCTTTTCCACACCCCCCTGGGGCGTGCGTTTTAAGAAGAATACAGGAGATTGCATTTCAAAAATGTGATTTAAATCACCATGTTAGAATCATATTTTAAGAATATATCTAAACTAAATCAGGAATTCGTTCGGTTCATAAATAATTAAGTCTATGCGAGGCCTCCCTGCCAAGGAATAGCCTGTGCCATATCTCGAAATTTATTAGCGGGAAAAGCATCCTGTTATGGTCCTCCCTGCCGCTCATATGCTCGTCTACAAGTTTCCTTACAATACTTTTGTCGAAGATCCCATGCCCCAGCGCGTCGCCGGAGCAAAGGGTCTCAATAGTAAAGTCCTTTAGTTCCGAGCGGAGCCATCTGGATATGGGCGTCGGGAAACCCTCTTTTTTCCGGTAGATTATCTCATTCGGAAGGAGGCGTTCCATTGACCTCTTGAGGATGTATTTGGTGACAAGCCTCCTTACCTTGAGGTTTAAAGGTATCTGGAAGGCCAGCTCGACGAAGGTGTAATCGAGGAAGGGGACCCTGGCCTCCACCGACGCTGCCATGCCCATCTTGTCCTTTTTCATCAGAAGGTCGTCCGGGAGCCAGACGCTTAAGTCGAGAAGCAGTATTTTATCAATCTCTTCGAGCCCTTCCGTAGCAGGCATGAGTCTCTCGAATACGTCCTTGAATGCGTTTTTCGTGTCCCGGTTCAAGAGGAGCGCTCGCTTCAGGTCCTCGGGGAATACGGTGTGCCAAGACATGTATCTCTCTCGGAAGTCCCGTATTGACATGGACCTGTGTCCTTTTTTGAGGAGAGGGGACCTGGGGAGCATCCTTATGACCGGGCCCAATAGCCTGTCCTTCAGGATGTCAGGCATGAGCATATAGTATCTCGACAGGACCTCGCCCCAGTGCCTGTTGTAGCCCGCGAAGAGCTCATCCGAGCCCTCGCCGGTAAGGATAACGGTCACGCCGTTCTCCTTCGCGAGCCTGGATACGAAATAGAGCGGGATGGAGGCAGGCTCTCCGATGGGCTCGTCCTGGTGCCATACGGCCCTTGGGAGATAATCAAGGAACCTTTCTGCCGTGACGACGGTCTCGTGATAGCTGCTTTTAAAGTGTGAGGCTGCCTTCCGTGAATACCTGAACTCGGAGACGCTGTCGTCGCCTGATTCGCTATAGCCTGCGGTGAACGAATGGACCGGGCGGCCGGAGAGCTCGGTCATGAGACCGAGTATGGCGCTCGAGTCGAGCCCGCCGCTTAAGAGCGCGCCCACTGGCACATCGCTCTGCAGGCGCTTCCTTACCGATTCCTTGAGCGCGGAAAAGATATGGTTTGCGATCTCCTCTTCCCCGGCCTTTTTCATGCAGTTTACGAGGGGCACATCCTTTTTAAGCTCCCAGTACCTCTTTAACCGCGCAACGCCCCGGCTTATGGTCATCATGTGTCCGGGCTGGAGCTTCATTATGCCCCTGAACATGGTCCTCGGCCCCGGCACGTAATGGAGAGTAAGAAAATTCGAGAGGGCCTGAAGGTCCACCTCCCTCGGCACGCCGGGGTCTTCGAGGAGCGATTTTATTTCAGAGGCGAAGGCGATGAAGCCGCCGTCCATGTAATAATAGACGGGTTTTATGCCTAGCCTGTCCCTGACGAGCACGAGCTCGCGTTTCCTTCCGTCCCACACGGCTATGGCGAACATGCCGTTCAGGCGCGAAGCGAAATCAGCCCCGTATTCCTCGTACGCGTGCACGATGACCTCTGTATCGGTAAGCGACCTGAAGGCGTGGCCCGCCTTCCTGAGCTCTTCCCTGATATCGAGGTAATTGTATATCTCGCCGTTAAATACGACCGCCACGGAGTCGTCCTCGTTCATCATGGGCTGGCGTCCGAGAGGGGAGAGGTCTATGATGCTGAGCCTTCTGTGCCCCAGGCCAAGCGGCCCGTCCATGTATATGCCCCTGTCGTCCGGGCCCCTGTGCTCCATGACGTCGGTCATGGCCTCGATCCCGGCCCTCTCGGCGGGCCTGCCGTCAAAGTTGAGTTTTCCGCAGATGCCGCACATTCCTATGCCCTTTCCCTGTGAAAAAGCCTTTTGAGCTGGCTTGACCTGATCTCTTTTATAAATTCCGCGTCGTCTATCCGCTCTTTTTTTCCAAGAAGGGAACCCGCATATCCGGCCGCCATGCCGAGGCCGTCAAGCGGCGACTTTAACAGGCACTTGAGCGCCCTGAGCGCGAAGAAGGCAGGGTGGTAGCCCATGAAGTAGGAGCCGCGCCCGCGCTCCAGTCCTGATCTGAAAAGCCCCTTGGCGCGCCCCTCGGGCCTCAAGTGAATGACCTTAAGCCCCGGTACGGGCCATGCCTCCCAGCCCCGCATCCGTGCCTTTATCTCGTCTATCCCGTCCCATCCCATCGCCTCCACTAGCCCTCCGATCTCTTCAAGGCACTTGACCCTGTATATCTTGCATGCGCCTAGCGTGTGCCCCTCCGCCGATTTCTCCTCCTCAAGCGTTTCTCCCTTCCGGATATGGCTTATCCCGCTTGTTATGCCGAGCCCAGGGTTCCTCGCCATGCAATCGAGCGCCCTTTCGAAAAAATCCGGCCCGAAAGAGAGGTCCGCATCGAGCTTCACGACGAAGTCGCAGTCCCTGGCCTTGAGCGCCGCATAACCTTCGTAGAAGAGCCTTACTATGTGGCCGCCCCTTACCCTTTCCGAGCCCTGGAGCCTCACAAGCCTTATCCAGGGATGTTTCGAGGCGTATCCTTCGACTATTTCCGGGGTCCTGTCTTTTGAGCCGTCGTCGACTATGACCCATTCGAGCGGCTTAAGCCTCTGCGAGAGCATGGACTCCGCGGTATGCCCGATATAGGCCTCCTCGTCCTTTACGGGGCTTATGACCGAGTATCGCGCGTCATGGCCCATGCTTCACTGCCCCTCTATAAGGCCGTTGACCGCGCCCAGGTAGACCTCGGACATGACGGGCCAGGCGACTACGTCGTAGGAGCGAGCCGCCCTCTCGGTAAAGCTCTTCCTTTCGACCGGGTCTTTGCAGCACTCTTCTATACGGAGCGCAAGGTCCTTCGGGTCCCCGGGGCTGAAGTAATTTATGCCGTCCTCGCCGAAGACCGACATTATCGACTCGAGCCTTGAAGCCACTACAGGCATCCTCATGCACACGTACTCGAATATCTTGGTCGAGAGGGCGAGCCTCATGAAAGGGTCGTCGAGGTACGGGACGACTCCCATGTCCGACGCGCCGATGGTCTCGCTTACCTTATCGAGCGGCAGGTAGCCGTAAAGGCGCACATGCTCCGAAAGCGACCGCTCCCTTATGAGTTCTTCGAGCTCCTCCCTGTAAGACGGGTCGTACTTGCCGTAAATTGAGAGGCGGGTGTTCGGCAGCCTTTTCCTCAGGATGGACACGGCTTCTACCGCAATGTGAAGGCCGAACCTCCGGGCCACCGTGCCGTGGTAGAGGAGCGCCGGTCCGTCTTCTATCTTCCGCCACTCCCGAGCGGGAGGGGCGCTGAAGATCGCGTTATCGGCGGAGTTGAAGACGAGCACAATCTTCCCGGGGTCAACGCCCCTTTCTATGAGCCTCTGCCTGAAACCGGGGCTCGTCGTAAGTACCTTGTCGGCGAACGCGCATGAGAGCTTTTCAGCAGCCTTAACGAACGGCAGGAGCGCGGCCATAGCCGACCCACGCGTCCGGGATTCGTAGAGCTCTACCGTCAGGTCGTGGAGGTCGAGGATTACTGGCACTCCCGCTATCCTGTGGGCGAGACCCACGAACACCAGGTGGTCCGGCATGTTATGCACCTGGATGAGGCTGTACCGCTGCCGCAGCGTCAGGCTCAAAAGCTTAAAAAACGAGAGTACCCCGAAGAGTGAAGACGTCGTGAAATACCTGAAAAGGCTCTCGGTCCGCTCGGGCCATTTCATTATCCTGTGCGCCGTTATACTGCCGTAGGCCTCAATGGCCCGCTCTCCCTTGTTCCGGAGGCATATGACATCGACCCCGATTCCGGCTTTCGCGAGCACCTCGGCCTCGCGCCTTACCCTCGGGTCTGCCGGGTAGCATGAAAATACCGCCATTCCCACTCTTGCCGTTTCCATTAATTAAGGTTGGGCCGCGTCCCCGCCGGTAAGGAGCCATTTAAGGCATGCGGCGCTCCTTTTGGCCTTGTGCGCGGCCGACCTCCTTTCCGCTGGCTTTAGGATGTAGAGCGCGCCCGACCTCGCGAACCTCACGAGCTGGTGCAGGAGGGTTATAGCGACGTATGCGGCCCTTGCGGCTCTCCCCCTGTGCTTTTCCCAGTATTTGAGGTTGGCCTTTTGCATTTCTACATAGAACCTCACAGGGGCAAGGCCCGAGCTCGATCCTCCGTAGTGGACCGCCTCGGCCTCGGTGCAGTACCAGTTCTCGTAACCCGCGTCATGGAACCTTTTGCACCAGTCCTTGTCCTCGGCATAGAAAAAGAACCTCTCGTCGAGCATCCCCACATCGTCTATGGCCTTCCGCCTTATCATCAGAAGGCATCCGCTCAGGGCCTCGACCCTGGCGGTCCTGTCGTGCGAAAAGTAATTCCAGCCGTCGAGCCCGATTGCCGATAGGAGGCTTCCGCGTAGGCTGGGAAAGCGCCTGCACGTGGGTTGCAGGCTCTCGTCGGGGTTCAGCACCCTCGGTCCCGCAAGGGCGGCTTCGGGGCGGGCCTCGAGGAACCGGTGGAGCTCTTCAAGGGAGCCGTCGAGGACGATTACGTCCGAATTTACCAGGCAGACGTATCCAGCGCTACTCTCCCTCATGCCGATGTTATTGGCCCTGGCAAAGCCCAGGTTTTCGTCCTGCTCAAGCAACTTGACCTCAGGGAACCCTTCCCTTACCGCCCGGGCCGAGCCGTCGGAAGAGGCGTTGTCGACTACAATGACCTCGGCGTCGAGCCTTCCGAGTCCGGACCGGAGCGAGGCCAGGCACTTCAATAGGTAGTCCCTCGCGTTCCAGTTTACGATAATTACCGATACGTCCGGCATCAGGCCCTTGCTGCCCCTTCTGCGGCGGCAGCAGGCGCGGGCTCCCGGGAAACCTCCTTTTCGGTCAAACCCCTCACGGCGGCTATCATGGCGAGGAGCATATAAAGGATGACCTTTATCTGGTCGAAGTACGAAACCCCGAAGAAGGAGACGATGTGGACGAAGAGCGCGGTCCCGAGCGCCCAGACGACCCTGTCCATGCCGGGCGCGAACTGCCCCGATCTGACGGCCTTTCCGACGGTCTGGAAGCAGGTCGCGAGTATCGCTATGAAAAGTGCGAGGGTTATGAGCCCGCCGTCGACCGCTATGCGTATGAAATGGTTTGTCACGTCAAAGAGGTAGTAACCCCAGCCTGCCGTCGATTTGACGCCCAGGAGCCACCATTCGCCTATTCTTTTTACGAACTGGTCGATTAGGTGGTACCTGTGATAGGCGGTAGACGCCCCGAAAAGCTTGACCTTGAGGATGAGCGCCCAGACAGGGGCCTTCATGACGATGTGGAGCGTAATCAGTGAAATCACCAGGAACCACCTGAGCTGCCTCATCCGGTCTCTGAAATGCCACATGAAGATCCCCAGTATCCCTGCTAGATAGGCAAGCGCCGGACCGCTTGAGGAGGTGCTGATGGTTATAAGCGTCGTGGCTGCTATCCCCGCGTACATGAGAAGGCTCCGGTACTTTAGCTTCCTTGCCGCGTAAAAGAGAGGGAGAAGCGAGGCGCTGAAGGAACCTGCGGTGATGGGATGGGCGAATGCGCCCTGGCACCTGAGCTTTCCTTCCCGCATGGCTGTGTACTCCGGGACGCCGCCGAACATGGAGAAGAGGTTCCTCTGGGTAGTCATCTCGTAGACCATGGCCGCGGCGACCGGTATGGCCGCTACCGCGAGCGTCTTTATGACCCAGAGTATGTCCTCGATGCTACGGACCAGAAATCTCGTTAGGAAGTAGACGCCGATGATGTCGAAGGATATGCCTAGCCTGTTGACAAAGGCCGCGGAGGTATGCCAGAGGATCGTGTATACGGTGATGCTCGAGAAGGCCCAGAGAAGCATGAGCTTGTCAATCATGTTGAGCTTTATGTTGTATTCGGACTTGAGCAGCACCCTGGCCCAGCCGAAGAGTACGAGTATCCTCAATATGAAGAAATCGAGCGTGAATATGATTATCCTCTGCTGTATGGGGATGAAGACGACCGCCAGGATAAGAGGCACGAGGGCCGCCCTTCTCGGCAGTATGAGCATGAGAAAGCCCGAGGCGAGGGCGAACGCCAGGGCAAGGGGGTGTATGTCGCCGTACTGGTCCATTGTCTCTTTTTAGGCGAGGTACCTGTAGAAGAGCCTTCCGAGGAGCCTGTTCGAGAAGCCCGGCAGGATCCTGAAGAGGGCGCCTGCCGCGCGCGCGGCTTTTCCGCCTTCGTCCTTCAAGACAACCTTGCCTCCCGGAGCGTGCAGATAATATAGCGGGAAAGCCTCCGCACCCCACCTCATCTTGAACTCCATAAGGCCCCTGTTCCCGGTGAATGTCCTCCCGAAGTCGAAGACGCGGCGCCCTTCGTGGGAGGCCTTCTTTATGGCCGTCCAGATGGCAAGCTGGCTTGCCCCGGACCCGAAGTGCCTTTCATCCGAAGCCCCGAATTTGTAGTAAGCGGTATCGCCGAGCTGCAGGAGCAGTACCCCTGATACTGCAGAAGGGCCTTTATCCACCAAGATGAGCGAGGCAAGATTGCGGGTGTAAAGCTCATTCCAGATGTTCCTGAAGAAGCTGAAGGGCTGGACCGGCGCGCCCTGCCTCTTTCTGGACCGGATGTGCAGCCCGTAGAACTCGCGGAGGTCGGCGACGGTATTACCTTCCCTTGCCCTCAACCCGTTTTGGAAGGCTTTTTTTATCTTTCTCCTTACGCAGTCCCTGTGAAAGCCCTCCATGAGGGCGCCTTCATCCCTGTCGATCCGGAGCGTGTAGACCGCATAGCCGCCGTATGCGGAAAAACAATCAGGCGTAAAGCGGACTGTGCTTCTGATCTCGGTCTGAAGGCCCTCCGTTCCGAACCTGGCGAGCGCCGCAATGAAACCGTCCGCCTCTTCCCTCGTCCCGTAGAGAGGCCCGCATACGTCCGAAAAGGGGTATGAGACGAGACGGCTTTTGCCGAGCTTCCAATCGAGCCGCGCAGCCGGCATGGCCGACGAGATTCTGCCGCCAGCGCCCCTTTTAACGATGTAGACGGGCCTTATCCCGTATGTGAGCTCAATCGCCCTGTGCCAAGCCGAATGGTGGTAGACGGTGCCGTCAAGCGAGGACGCGAGGGTGTTCCAGTTTTCCTCGCCTATTTCCTCGAGTGAGTCGAAGCTGATCGGAGAATCAGGAGACTGCATCAGAAATAGATGAACCTCTTGAAGAAGTCGGAGACGTTTATCGAATCCACGTCGGAGGAGACGGTAAAAGCCGACTGCGCGCCGTGCGGCCACCGCCAGAGGCGCAGAAGCGGATAGCTCGAATTATCTATTACATCGAGGAGCAATCTCCTGTCCCTCGGGGCGAACTTCGCGTACCCGTCTATGAAGAGCGCGTTCCTGTGCGGGTATTCCACCACGCTTGTGATGAAGCCCTCGTCGGCAAGGAACGACTCGACATCGGGCGAGCAGTTCTTCGAGATCTGGATCGTGTGTTTCCTTACGTCGTCGGTATCGATGATAAAAGCGCCCTCGCTGAGCGATGCTTTAGCCGGCACGTAGGCGCCGCAAATCAGGTCCCCGCCGCATTCCCCGCGGACGGCCTTTTGAAGGACCGTCCCTTCACGCGGGCACTTGAGCCGCACGCGCCAGCCGTCACCCGTTTTCTCGGCCTTCCACGTGGATTTCCGTCTCTTCTCCCACCACGCTGTTATCTCGTTCAGGGTCGCGAACCACACCCGGGGGCGCGTGGCCCTGGCCGCTGCTGCGACATCTTTTATCGAAGCCTCGAAATACTTGAACCTCTCCGGGTGGAAGAGGAGGTGGAAGAGCTCGCCCCGTGAGTGGATCTTCCTGAATATCGTCTGCCATATCGAGGATATGGCAGCGCGCTCCTTTATCCTGTACCTCTCAAAGAGCATCTCGTCATCCGGCGCGGTGATAGGTATATCGATGAGTTTCCCTTTGATGGCCGGGACGGAGATGGACACCTCCGGGCTCGATGTGTTGTAAAGGAGTGTGAGCTTCTTGAGATGTTCTTCTGAGCGCCTGCAGGACCTCAGTTTCTCTTCCCAGAGGATGACGTTATTGCTCGTCCAGACAAACGGGCTTTTATAGAGAGCGGCGAGCGTGTCGTCATTATAGCTGAGGTACGGGCACCTGAACCCGTAGACCCTGAGCTTGACCTTCTCGAAGGCGTTGTAGCTCTTCCTGATGAGGGCCTTCTGCTCGGCGAGCGACCTCGTCTTCATGTTCGTATGGAAGTACCCGTGGGCGGCGAACTCGTGCCCGAGGTCCCTGAACCTTTCGAAAAAGCCGTAATGGCTTTCGAGGAGGCTTGCCGTTATGCAGAAGGTCACCTTTACGCCCATCGAGCCGAGGTCCTGGTCGAGTTCGCGCATCATTTCCGAGAAGCGCGCCCTCCCGAAGGAATACCTCATGAAGACCTGCGCCGAGCGCTCGATGCCGTGGAGGAATCCCTTCGTCTCAATTATGTGGTTAAGGAAGTCTATCAGCAATTCCGGAAGTTCTCCGAGCCGAGTATGAGCGCGGCTATTCTTTCCTGGTCAGATGGCCTCAAGCCGGGGTACATAGGGAGGGAGAGTATTTCGTCCGCGACCCTTTCAGTGACCGGCAGGTCGCCTTTAGAGTATCCGAAGCGCGAGCATGCCCTCTGGAGGTGGAGCGGCACGGGGTAATGCAGTCCGGTAGAGACCCCTGCCTCGGAAAGACGCCTCTGATGGGCCTCTCGGTCGCGTAACCTGATCACGTAAAGATGATAGACGTGCCTGGCGTCCGGGTGTTCCGCGGGGGTAATCACTTTATCCGAGCCGCCAAGAAGCCTGTCGTAGACCCTTGAGGCGTCCCGCCTCATCTCGTTCCATTCTGAGAGCCGCCTGAGCTTTATCCTGAGGATCGTCGCCTGGATGGCGTCGAGCCTGGAATTGCAGCCCTCGACCTCGTGTATGTATTTCCGGGACTGCCCGTGGTCGCGCGCCATTTTGATCATTTCAATGATTTCCAGATCGTTTGTCGTTACAGCGCCTGCGTCGCCGCAGGCACCCAGATTTTTTCCCGGATAGAAACTGAAGGCCGCCGCCGTCCCCATGGACCCGGCCTTCATCCATTGTCCGGTCTTTCTCGACAGGTACTTGGCCCCGTGGGCCTGGCACGCGTCCTCGATGACTTTAAGGCCGAAGCCGCCGGCTATTTCGAGTATTGCGTCCATATCGGCGGGTTGGCCGTACAGGTGCACGGGCACGACGGCGGTCACCGGGCTTCCGGTCCTCTTGTCAAAGGGCCTTCCGCCGCGCATGTCGCATCCGTTTTCGAGATAGCGTCTGAGCTCTCCGGGGTCCATATTGTATGTCCCTTCGTCTATGTCGACAAAGGCCGCGATCGCGCCGGACTGCGTGATGGCCTCTACAGTCGCTATGAACGTGTTCGCCACCGTTACGACAGTGTCGCCCGCCTTTACGCCGGAGGCGGTGAGAGCAAGCCTCAGAGCGTCGGTGCCGTTTGCGACCCCGGCCGAAAAGCGCGTGCCGCAGAACCCGGCGAACCGGGACTCGAAGTCCTCGACTGCGGCCCCTCCGATGAACGAGCTCTCCTTTAGCGCCTGCCTGAACGCGCCGACCAGCTCCTCCTCGAGTTCCATGTGAGGGGAGGCGAGGTCAACGAAAGGTGTGGCTCCGCCCGTAGTCTTATTCATTTAGTGCGCTCCTTAATATTCTTGCCGGGTTCCCGGCAACAATCGTATTCGGGGGCACGTTTTTGGTTACCGTCGAGCCCGCGCCCACTATCGCGTTTTCGCCTATTGTCACGCTGCTGAGTATCGTTGCCCCGGAGCCGATTGACGCTCCCTTTTTTACGACCGTGTGCTCTACTTCCCAGTCCGCGTCGCCTTTAAGCGTCCCGTCCGGGGTAGTCGCGCGCGGATAGGTGTCGTTTATGAAGGTCACCCCGTGACCTATAAAGACGTTGTCCTCGATTGTCACGCCCTCGCAGACGAACGTGTGGCTCGATATCTTGCAGTTCCTGCCGATGGTCGCGTTCTTCTGTATTTCGACGAAGGCACCTATTTTGGTGCCGTCCCCAACGGAACAGCCGTAGAGGTTTATGAAGCTGGCGAGCCTGACCCCGGTGCCGAGCCTTACGTCCTGGGCTATTTTATTGAAGCTGCCAGCCCCGCCGCTCATATGGTGACCATCCTGCAGTTGTTCCTGAGCGATTCGTCGCAGGCCTCAAGCATCCTTACGACCCTCAGCCCGGCCTCCCCGTCGTTGAACGGCCGCTCGTCGTTTTTTATGCAGTTGATGAAGTATTCGGTCTCGAGCCGGAGGGCCTCACCCTGATCGACCTTGGGGGCCCACATGTCTCCGGAACGATAGCTTACCAGGAGGTCGTAAAGCCCCTCTCTCGTGGTTATATCGACCCCCCTGTCGTATACCTTTATCTTCTCGTCGGCGTCCATGTCGTTCCATACGAGCATCTTCTTTTCGCCGCCGATGAGGGTCGTCCTGAGCTTCACGGGAGAAAGCCAGTTCACGTTGAAGTGCGCGATGATGTTGTTCGGGAAGTAGACCATTATATACGCGATGTCCTCTTTCGCGTTGATGTGGGCCCTGCCGCTCGCAGAGACCCCTACCGGCCTTTCGTCTATGAGGTAGTCCATTATGGAGAAGTCGTGCGGGGAGAGGTCCCATATGACGTTTACGTCGTGCTGGAAAAGGCCCAGGTTCACCCTGGTCGAGTCGTAGTAGTAGAGGTCCCCGAGCACGCCCTGGTCTATTATCTCCTTTATCTTCCGTACCGCGCTCGTAAAGAGGAACGTATGGTCGACCATAATCTTGAGCCGCCTCCTCTCGGCGATCTCAATCAGCTCTTCCGCCTGGACGGCCGTGGAGGTAAATGGCTTTTCTACGAAGACGTGCTTGCCGTTAAGGAGCGCGGCCCGTGCGAGCTCGTAATGGGTGCTGACCGGGGTTATCACGGTTACGATGTCTATGTCCGGCGAGGTGACGATGTCGCGGCTGTCGGTCATTACAGCTATGCCGGGGCAGTTTTTAACGGCCCGCGCGAGCGCGCCCCGGTTCTTGTCGCAAACGGCCGCCACGCACGCGCCCTCGATCGAATTGAAGTTCCGTACTATGTTCGGGCCCCAGTATCCGTACCCGATTACCCCGATTTTTAGCATCCGCCCGCCTTTCCCTCCGCCCGTCAATACGCGCCTTTGCTCGATACCATCGAGAAAGGAGTAAGGAGGATTATCTTTATGTCCAGCCAGAGCGACCACTCTTCTATGTACCTCAAGTCCAGCCTGACCATGTCGTTATACGATTTCATGCTCCTCCCCATCACCTGCCAGAGGCCTGTTATCCCCGGCTTAGCCTCTATTACCCTCCGCCAGTGCCAGGAGCAGTAGCTTTCGAGCTCGTACGGGATGGGCGGCCTCGGGCCAACAAGGGACATGTCGCCGCCGAGGACGTTAAGGAACTGCGGGAGCTCATCCAGGCTCGTTTTTCGCAGGAATTTCCCGATGGGCGTCACTCGGGGGTCGTCCTTTATCTTGTATACCGAGCGGCCCTCGCCCTCGGAGTAAGCCCTGTCCTCGCGTATGAGCCTCTTTACGTACTCCGAGTGCATCTTGTCGTCGACGCCCTCGTACATGGACCTGAATTTCAGGAACGTGAACCTTTTGCCGGACTCTCCGATCCTCACCTGCCTGAAAAAGACAGGCCCGCGCGACGTGACCTTTATTATGACCGGCAGCGCGAGAAAAAACGGCGAGAAGAGGAGAAGGCCGAAGATGCTACCGGCGACGTCCAGGACCCGTTTGGCCGCGAGAGAGCTCTTCTTGAGTTCCTTTTTCCGCTGAAGGTCGGGGTAGAGCTTGAAGTCAACCGGAAGGGCCTTTCCGCCCTCGGCCTCCTCGGGGAAAGGATGGAAAGTAATCTTCAGGTGCCCGGCCATGTTACCGAGGGATTCGTCCTCAGCGAGGCTCGCCAGCACCTTTTCGCGTATCGAGCCGATTGCGGCGGACGAAGTGTCGGTAAAGACGACGCCCAGCACATGGTTGTGCCTGTACCATCCTTTTATATCGACCTCACGGGTAGTGGATGCGAGCCTCTCCGAGACCGAGCGCACGGTTTCCTCGGAACCTTGCGCTCCGAGAATACCCTCGAAATCGACGAGCATCATCACGAATGGCCTTCCCGTGCGCTCTGCCCTCCTGCGTTCGAGGTAGATCATCTCATGGAAGTAGTCCTCCACGTAGAGGCCGGATTCCCTCTCCTTTAGGAAATCCGAGCAACGGAAGTGGAAGATGTTCCTTCTAAGGTACCGCCTGGTGCTGTTCAGAAGCCTTTTCATGCGCACCATCCGGACGGGCTACCGCCGTTAAGCCTCACGCGGCCTCTCCCTGCAGCTTGTATTTTTGGTTCCAAAGGCATGCGGATGAATTCAGCTTGGCGAAATCATGCACCTGTCTATTACAAGACGCATATTGATGGTCCTGAGGAGGATGCTTACACGCTCCAGCCCGCTCATCTCATGCTCGAATATCGCGGTGAACCCCTCGAACGGCCCCCGCCTTATATAGACGGCCTGGCCCGCCTCGAAGGCGGTCCTTACGGTAATGATCCCGTTTTCCATTCTCGAGATTATGTCGTCGACTACCTTGTCGGCTATCTCGGCCGGCCCGTCCTCATTGCAGAGCACCCGTTTGACGCCCCGTGTGTACTTCACCAGGTGATAGTCCCGGAGCTTGTCGAACCTCGCGAAGACGTAGCAGGGGAAGAGAGGGGAGACAGCCTCAACGGGCTTCCTTCTCAGGTACTTCCGCTCTTTTATTTTGGGATTAAGGACCACGAACCCGGCATTGGACAGCATAGTCTCGACATTGTCCTCGCACCTGGGTTTCGTGTAGATGAGGTACCAGCAGATCATCAATTGCCTCCGGTCCGTGGTAATAGAATGCCCTTCTTCCGCTCAGCGCGACTCTGCAGAGAGCGGGGTAAAAGCCGGTCTGGCAGCTCCGGTCCTATGTAGATGGGGTGTTTATGGAGGTATTCCCCTCAGGTCTCCATAGCCGGGATGATCCGCTTGAGCGAGCCCGAATGAGTGGTAGAATTCCGCATATCCGGCAAAAGCCTGGCTTGTCCATTTTTCATCCTCCCTGCGAAGCGCTTTCGCCCGGTCAGTAGTAGTACTTTTTCATGTGGATCTCGTCGGCCCCGTTCAGGACGACTCCCATTATATTCTTGACCGGGAGCGAGTTTACCGCCTTCTTGACCATGTCCTTGGGGGTGCTCCCGGCCTTGACCACGAGCAACAGCCCATCCACCATGCGCGAGAGTATGTTCATGTCGACGAGCGGCAGAATAGGCGGCGAATCCACTATGACGTAGTCGAAATGCGCCTTCACGTTGTCGAGGACGCTCCTCATGCTCTGCGAGTCGATGAGGACAGAGGAGTTCTTGGCGCTCGCCCTCGCGGGCAGGAAATAGAGGCTCGTGTCCTCGAGCCTGTTTATCGCGCTTCGGAGGTCCGCGTCGCCCTTGATGACGTCGATGAGGCCGGAAAGGCGCCCCATGTTGAGATAGCTCGACGATATGGATGGGTTCCTCAGATCGTTCTCGATGACGAGCACCTTCTTTCCGAACTCGGTAGCCATGAGCCAGCCCAGGTTGAGAGAGGTGACTGTCTTTCCCTCTCCCTTTATCGCGCTCGTGACGGCTATGGTTTTGTATGAGTGCTTGAGACTCAGCTGCTCGAGCCTGGTGAAGAGGATACGGTATCTTTCCGCCACCATGGGCTCGTTCGTTTCCATTATCGCGAGCTGCTGCTTCAAGCCCAGCCTGTCCCTGAACATCCCGGTCTCGTTATACTCTTCGAAGGCGTCCTTCTCCTCTGCGATCGCGGTGCCCCGTTCGCGGGGGGGAGGGGAGGCGACCATGCCTCCTATGTGCTCGTCATATGTCTTTCTCTTGACCGGGTCGGCCAGGGTCTCGTAAACGTCCTCGAGCTTCTTGAGCTTCTCCTGGCGCTCTTCCGGCGAGTAGAGGGAGTAGAGCGCCATGGAGTCGCCGCTGAAAAGCTCCTTGGTCCTCCTGTACGCTTCCTCAATCTCTTCCATGCCGGCCGTGCTCGGTATTTCCAGGAACTCGTAATGCGTCTTCTCGCTCTTCTCCCTCATGGGGGCACCTTTATATTTGGAATGTTACCTGCTGTGCAGCCCTGTTCTTTTCAAGGAGGCGTACGAGGCAGCCGTCAATGGATTTTGCGGCAGCGGAGTTCGTGAAATAGACCGATAGCGGGCGCCTCGTCCTTATGGATTCCCCGACGGTCTCCTCGTACCCGACAGAGCCTATGTAGTCTATATCTACCCCGAAATAATCGCTGCACGCGTTCTGTATGGCTTTTCCGATCTTCGCGTCCTCGCCCCTCTTCGTCTGGTTGACTATCATGGAGAGGCTCGTGCTCTTCAAGTCCTCCTTGAGCATCCTTCCCTGCTCGAAATCGAGCCTGATGAGCTGGTCCGTTATATCTGCTACGGTCTTGACCCTCTGGGACCACTTGTCGCTGAATATCCTCTGGAGGAGGTCCTTCAGGACTCCGTCAGGCTGCGAGTCGGCGATGGTCTTTATCTTCCTCAGGAAAAGGCACTTGAGGAACCTGTAATTGTTCTCTATTGTGGTCGGCTCGGGTGTAGAGACGATTATCCCTTCGTTCGACATAAGGAACATGTCCAGGAAGTTCGAAGACGTGCCCGGTCCGACGTCCAGGATGGCGTAGTCGTACTCGACCTTCTTCAGTGCGTCCCTGAGTCTCCTTATCTGCGAGCCCTTCACCTCCGGCACGTCGAGGGCGTCCTTGGCGCCGCTCACCAGGTCGAGGTTCGGGAACGGTGTCTTCTGTATAAGGGACTTGAAATCAGAGACCTCGTCCTTAAGGAAGCTCGACAGGGCCGTCCGACCGCCCTCGACCCCGAGGAAGGTGTGCAGGTTAGCGGCCCCGAGGTCAGCGTCGACCAGGAGCACCTTCTTACCCTGTTTCGAGAGCGCGATTCCCGCATTGGAGGCAATGAGGCTTTTTCCCACGCCCCCCTTGCCGCCGCCGACAGCCCACAGACGCGTCCCGAATGGCGAGGCTGTGCTTATAGGCCTTGAGAAGACCTGCGGCTCTGCCGTGTCGATACGTTCCCGCTCGCCTGAAAGGAACCTTTTGAACCAGTCGAATTTAAGCACTCTTTTTCCTTCCCTTTATGACCTTGAATTTTTGCCCCTGTCTTCCGTCGTTAGCCGGAAAGAGAGGTATGCTGGAGAGGACCGGGGAATCTATAATGCCCTCGAAGTCTTCAGGCTTTCTGAAAGCCGGGTTAATGAACTCGAAGAGGAATACGAGCCCGGTCCCGAACGCGCCGCCCGCGAGGAGCCCGATCGCCGCGACAAGGGGCTTGTTGGGGTAATCCGGTGTCTCAGGCAGGTTGGCCGTGTCCACGATCCTGAACCTCGCGCCCTTCTGCCTCTTCTCCAGGTTTTCGGCGAGGCTCGCGTTCATCTTTTTCTCGAGGAGCCCCTGGTAGTTCTGGAGCGATATCTGGTAGTCGCGGACGAGATCGATCTGCTGCTGCTCGACCTGCGGCGTAAGCTCTATCCTCCTCTGGTACTCGTCGATCGACGCACGCAGCTCCGATTCGCGCTGCCTGAGCGTAGTTATCTGGGATTTTATGGCCATGAGCTCGCCGTAAACGGGGTTCATGACCTCCGAAGGCCTCGCTTTTTTCTCGGCGGGCTCGGGTTCAGTCGAAGGCTCGGCCGCAAGCCTGGTCTCGAGCTCCTGTATCCTCCTTTTGAGGATAAGGACGTCCGGGTACGTCTCCTTGAAGTTTGAGAGTAGCATCGAGAGCTCGGCCCTGGCGCTTTCAAGCTCCACCTCGAGGGTGCTCCTTACGGCAGGCGACACCGCGTTCGGCGTCGGCGTGTATCTCAGCTGGTCCTCGAGCACCTGCCTTCTGTCAACGCTGTGCTTCAGGTTTACGGAGACGTTCTGGAGATCGAGCTGGAGCCTGTCCAGTGTGCGGAGGTTGGCCTCGAGCTGCTCCGGGAGCGTCCCCATGTGCGCCTGCTTGAAGTCCTTTATCTTCTGCTCTATCCGGGCGAGTTCCTCCTGTGATTTTTCGAGCTCGCTCGATATGAACTCGGTCGTGCCCTCGGCGTACTGCTCCCGCACCTTGAGGTTTTCCTCGATGAAAAGCGAGGCGAGGGTGTTGGTCACCTGCATCGTGGTCTGGGGCTCGGTTCCGATGTAGGTTATCGTGAACGCGTTCCCGCCGGTCTGCGGCTTCTTCGTGTTCGTCTCTCCGATGACCATGAACTGGATGTCCTCGCGCATACGGCTGATGATGTCGTCCGGCGTCCTGTCCTCGATGTCCTCTCCGGTGACGAAGGCCAGCGCCCTTGAGAAGATGCTCGGCTTGTGGTCTTCGTAAAGCCTGAACTCCCTTATTATCTGGTCGAGCCGCGTCCTGCTGAGTATCTGCTGGCTTATGAGGTTTAGCCTCTGGCTGAAAGGCGTCCTGTCCGTGGGCGTTACGTACTCCTCAGGTATCTGCTGCTCCTCTACCACTATTAGGGTCGTAGAGCTGTATTTCTCCTGGAGCTCGAAACTCAACACCAGCCCCGCAACGGCGCCGACGATAAGCGGCGCAATGAAAAGCCATTTCCTGTGTATGAAGACCGTCAGGTGGTCGATTATCGTCTTCCCTGGCTGCTCCATGGCGTTTAGAACCTCCACTCTCCGCCTGATAAGGTTATGTTGACGAATATCTTGTTTCTCCTGAGCCCGGTTCCGAGCCCGTCCTCGGTCCACTGGCGGTAGTGCGACACGCCAGCGCCAAGCCTTATCCATTTGTTCGGCTGCCAGTTCCCGGAGAGCTCGGCGATGTACGAGCGTATGTCTACTTCCTCATCGGGTTCGGATTTATGGCTTGCAAGCCCTGCGTATATCGAGGAGGAAATGTTCCTCCTCACAGTGAAGTCCCAGATGAATATCACCGAGTCCCTGAGGCTTATCTCGTCCGTGAGCCCAGTTGGCGTGGATACGTCCCTTACGAACGAGAGCGTTAAAACGGAGTCCTTCAGGTTCTTCATTATCCCGGCGTTTGCGGTAAGGAAGAGGTCGTCTCCGTCCAGCCCGGTAGCGTACTCGGCGCCTCCTGAGAGGTTCACGCTCATCGTGGGCGAGACCGCCTCCTCGATTCCCGCCATGACCCCGTGCGTCCTGATGTGCTCCCGTTCCGTATCGAAACTGTAGACCGAGTGGGTATACGAGAGGCTTGCCGTTCCGTTCGGTCCGTACCTGTAGCCTCCCGAGAGCGTCCCTGAGTCCGTCCGGCTGTCGACGAGGTCCGGGTTTTCGAACTTCTGCACATAGTTCCTCATTGTGAGCGAAAGGCTCGTGTTCTTCGTGGTTTCCCGGCCTATGCTCAGGTGGACGTTATTTGCGAGTATGTCCGTCCTCGTTACAAGCACTCCCTCTTCGAAGCCCAGCGCCCGGAGCGAGTCCTCGGAGTAGCTGAAGCTGTCGCCGGCCCCCAGGTGCCACCTGCTTGTGAGGTCCGTTGAGAAGGATACCCCGGCCCTGTGCGAGATATTGTTGAGATCGGAGTTTCGAGCATGGAAATCGGCCGAAAGTCCGTAATTCACGTCCAGCTCATAGGTCTTACCGGTCCTCCTCAGGTTGAACCCCGGCATGACCGAGGCTACGTAGTCGCCAGGCTCGTCATCCTCCTCGTCGTCAATGAACCGGACGTTGGAATCGTACCTGAAGTCCAGCGTGACCGAGGGGACGAAGGAGTTGTTCCGGGCTTCCGCGCGGCACGGCATCACGAGGAGCACCGCCGCCGCTCCGCTCACGATAGCCGCTTTAGCGTACAAAGATGGTGTCTCCAGGCCTGAGGACGAGGTTTTTGTCCTTCTTCGCGTCCTCGTCGACTATTTCGCTGAAGCGGATCCTCGTCTTCTCCACCTCTCCGCCCCTGCCTTCCCTTACGAGTATGATGCTGTTCGACGCGAACTGGCTCATGCCGCCTGCCATGGCTATGGCCTGAAGCACGGTCGTCTTCCTCGACAGGTTGTAGGTGCCGGGGTTCAAGACCTCTCCGAGGACGAATATCCTGTAGCTCCTCACCTCCTGGACAATGACGGAGGTGACTACCGTCTCCTGGTATTCCTTGAGCGATTCGTTGATGTTGTCCCGGAGCTGAAGGGGCGTAAGCCCGGCCGCCCGCATATCGCCTATAAGGGGAAGCGAGATCATGCCGTCAGGCCGCACTGCCACGATCTTCGAAAGGTCGGGGTTCTTCCATACGGCTATTTCCAGGATGTCCTCTATGCCGATTACATAATCGGGGTCCTTCGAGAGTTCCGCACTCTTTGCCTCCGCTGCCGTTTTAGTCCCGCCCTGGGAAGCGGCAAGCGCTCCGGCCGCGAAGAGCATGAGTACGAGGGACGGGATAAGGACCAGGAAGAGCTTAGGGATATAAAATGTCATTTCGTGAGACCTCCGGTTAAGGATGACGCCGGTTTGAGGCGGCTTGAAAACGGGCTCTGACCGGCTTGAAAAAGCTGGCGGCCGATAATACATCAGAGGAGCTTCAGGCCCGCAGAGGTCAGGGACCTCGTTACCCTCCTTGCCCAAACGGTCCTGGCCTGCTTCCTCAAATTCAGCTCTTCAATGCATACGTCCAGCATGGAATCGGTTTCAAGGGATGTCGAACCGTTAAGGACTATACCTGCGCCGGATTCCGAAAAGTCCGTCGTCAGCGCCTTGTAGACCGAGCCGTTGACCGAAAGGAGGAGGTCCATCTCCTTTTTCATCCTGTGCGTCGACCTTCGCTCCGCAAGGTATACCCCGCAATGAGGACACCGCGCCCGCTCGTTACCGAAGGCCATGAAAAAGGCTTTATAGCATTCCGGGCAGATTCTGAGCCTCATTTCCCCGTGCTCTGTAAAAAGATTGACGTGAACGTGTCAATTGTTTTTCCAAGCGCCTCAAAACTAAGGATAGCCCACTGCCGCGGTAATACAATCCATCCGACGGATGAAAAAGGGTATTAAAAAGGACTACAACTCGGGTTGCTCTGAAGGGCGCCTTGGCAGCTGCGGGTCAATTGAATGGAATGGTGGATTGTTTATGGCAGTGTGTATGTGAGATGGATGAGGGTAGGGGAAGTTAAGGCCGGAACAAAGGTCCTGGATTGCTAACGGATGACCTGGTTGAGCTCGAATATGGGAAGGAGCATCGCAAGGACTATGAAGCCAACGACCATTCCCATGATAAGGATGAGGGCAGGCTCAAGGAGGGCGAGGCTCTTTTTTACCCCGTTTTGAAATTCCGAGTCGTATGCCTCGGCGGTCCTGATGAGCATCTCATCGAGGTTCCCGCTCCTCTCGCCGACTCCTATCATGTGTACGACGACCGGCGGCAGGACGCCGGAGTTCTTGAGGCTCGCGGAGAGGGGCGCGCCGCCTGAACAGTCCTTTATTGCCGCTTTCAGTATGTTTCTGTACACGCTGTTATCGACCACCTCGGCGGTTATCTCCAGGGCCTTGAGGAGCTGGACCCCGCCCTTAAGAAGGCTCCCTAGCGTGCGGGCGAGGCTCGCGATGTGGAAGGACGCAGCTATCGGGCCGAACCACGGAAGACGTAGAAGGAGCGCGTCGAGCAGGGCCTTGCCTCTGGGCCGTTTTAGCTGGCGCGCCATGAACCAGGCGGCCGCTCCTCCCCCGGCTATCATCACGTGCCAATAGGCGGCGACCAGGTCCGCCATGCTCAAAAGGAGCACCGTTATTAACGGAAGCTCCGCGCCGGTGTCGGAGAATATGCGGGCTATCTTGGGTATGACAAAGATGAAAAGAAAGAAGACTACCGATGCGCCCACGAGGGTCATGAGCGCAGGATAGGTGAGCGCTGCCCTGACCTCGACGTTTATCCTTGCCCTTGTCTCAAGGTAGTCGGCGAGCCTCGGAAGGACGCTCTCGAGAGAGCCGCTCGCCTCGGCTGCGAGTACAAGGCCCCTGTAAAAAGGCGTGAAGACCTCCTTTTTTTCTTCTAGGGCCCTGGCCAGGGAACTCCCGCCGGTTATGGACTCCTTGATGTCAAGTACCGTCGAGCGGAGCTTCGGAATTTCCGTATTCTCGGCGAGGACCGAGAGCGCCTCGGTAAGGCTCGTGCCTGCGGCGACGAGTGTTGCAAGCTGCCTTGTGAACGCGGCGAGCGCCCCTGCGGGCACCCGGCCAGAAGCGCGGCCCTCTCTTCCTGCTGCCGGCCTTTTGACCTCGATTGGGAAAAGGCCGCTCGTCTTGAGCGACTGGACCGCCTCGCGCTCGCCGGCGGCGTTTATCTGCCCTGCGACCGCATTACCGTTCCTGTCGTATGCCCTATAACTGAAATTCGGCATTCTGCTCTAATTCCCGTCTTCCCTCGTTACCCTTAGCACCTCTTCAAGGCTCGTTACGCCCAGGGCCGCCTTTTCCAGGCCGTCCTCCATCATGGTCTTAAGCCCCTTTGAAAGGGCATGCCGCCGGATGGTGTCGGCGTCCTGGTTCCTGAGTATGAGCGGCCGGAGGTCCGGGCCAGGCACCAGGAACTCGAAGATGCCGCTCCTTCCGTAGTACCCGGTCTGGAAGCATTTCTCGCAGCCTCCCGCAGCGTAAAGGAGCTTCGGCGGCGTCCTGAAGAGTTTCGTTTCGGAGTCCGACGGCGCGTATCCCTTTTTACATGAAGGGCATAGGACCCTCACGAGGCGCTGCGCCAATATGCCGGATATCGAGGAGGCGACGAGGAAAGGCTCGATTCCCATGTCAACGAGTCTCGTCACGGCGCTCGATGTGTCGTTCGTGTGGAGGGTAGATAGGACGAGGTGCCCCGTGAGCGAGGCCTGTATCGCGATCTCCGCCGTCTCCCTGTCCCTTATCTCTCCGACCATGATGACGTCCGGGTCCTGCCTGAGTATGGAGCGGAGGCCGCTTGCGAAAGTGAGCCCTATCTTGGGGTTCACGTGCACCTGGCCGATGCCCTTTAGCTGGTACTCTACAGGGTCCTCGATCGTTATGATGTTCCGCGTAGTCGAGTTTATGGCGCTTATGGCCGAATAGAGCGTCGTAGTCTTTCCCGAGCCCGTCGGGCCGGTAACGAGTATTATTCCGGAATTGCGGGCCAGGAGTCCTTCGAGGGTAGATACCTGCCCGGGGTTGAGCCCCAGCCTGTCGAGGCTTATTATTTCGGCCTTCCGGTCAAGGAGCCTCAAGACCGTCCTTTCGCCGTAGGAGGTGGGTATGACCGAGACCCTGACGTAAACGTCCTTTCCAGCGACGAGGAGCCTTATCTTCCCGTCCTGCGGAAGCCTCTTTTCAGCTATGTCCAGGCCGGCCATTATCTTTACCCTGCTCGAGAGCGCCTCTTGTATGGACTTGGGAGGGGTGAGGGCCGGGTAGAGGACGCCGTCTATCCTGAACCTTACCTCCACTTCCTTCTCGTACGGCTCTATATGTATGTCGCTCGCCCTGTCCTTCACGGCCTTGAAGAGGAGCGAGTTGAGGAGTTTTATTATGGGCGCCTCGTCGGCGAGGTCTATGAGGTCCTTCGGCTCCTCCCACGACGTCGAGAGCGCGTCGAGGCTTTCCGCGCCGATGCCGTCCATAACGTCCTTCGCCGAGCCTGAAAGCCTGTCGAAAAACCTGTTGATGGCGTCGTTCACAATGCCCTCGTCGGCGAAGACCGGCCTTACCGGGAAACCCGTTATCCTCTCAAGCTCGGCAACGGTAAAGATACTCCTGGGGCCCGCGAGGGCCACGAGCAGGTGGCCGTCGCTGACCTTAAGGGGCATGACCATGTTCTTCTTTACGTAATTAAGGGAGACCTTTTCGAGTATCGACGGGTCCACGTACTCGTCCCTTATCTCCTTTATGCGGTGGAACCTGCCCTTCGGCATGGCCTCGAATACGGCTTTATCCATCGTTTCCGGTCCTCTCTTCGCTTTCGGCTGGGCCGCCCGGCCTGTCCTCTTTGAGGGCGTCCGGCCCGTTCATGTCGAACTCCATTTTCTTCCTGTCCCTCAGGTCTTCGAGCCCCTTGAAGTCCTCTATGATGTACGGGGTTATGAAAACGAGGAGATTGGTCTTCTGGGTCTGGTCCCTCTTCGATTTGAAGAGCCACCCAAGGAGCGGGATGTCGCCGAGGAGCGGGACTTTCGTGGTGTTGTTCGTGCTCCGGTTCTGTATGAGACCGCCTATTACCACGGTCTGGTTGTTCTTCACCACTACGCTGGTCGATGCGCTCCTCTTTGTCGTGATGATGTCCGAAGCCCCTCCGGTCCTCGTTGGAGAGATGGCTGAGATCTCCTGGTAGATGTCGAGGCGGACGAAGTCCCCCTCGCTTATCTTGGGCCTTATCCGGAGCCTTATGCCCACGTCCCGCCTCTCTATCGACTGGAGCACGGGCTGGCCCTGTGTCGTCGGCTGCCTTTCGAGGCTCGAAAGGAAGGGCACGTTCTCGCCGACCATTATCTCGGCCTCCGAGTTGTCGCTCGTGAGTATCTGGGGTGTCGAGAGGACGTTTACGATGTCCTTGAACTCGGAGAGGGAGAAGAGGACCGCGAACCCCGGGGCAGTGAGGTTGAAGGTAGTGCCGTCGGCCCTCGTCACCGGTATCGTAAGGAGGTTCCCGAGCCCCCCGACCGTAAGACCGGCAAGCCCGTTAAGGATGTTCTGGACTGCAGTCGCGTCTACGACACCAACGCCGCCTATGGCCACGGGCTCGTTGTCCTTCTTGGCCGTTAGCCTGAACCTTGTGCCGAGCTCTATGGCCTTGTCTACCGTGACCTCGGTAATCATGGCCTCGACGAAGACCTGCCTGGGCCTCCTGTCGAGCATCTCCACCACCTGTATTATGTTCCGGTAATCGGCAGGGGAGGCCATGATTATGAGGGCGTTAGAGGCCCTGCTCGGGGTTATCCGTATGGAGCCGGTAAGCTCCTGCGTGATCCGCTGGGCCCCCGGCGGCTGCTCGGCTGCGGGCGCGGCCCCGGGCCTCAAGAGCGCGTCAAGCACCCTCGCGAGGTCTTCGGCGTCCGCGTTTTCGAGATAATATACGTTTATGCGGCTGCTTGCCTCGGGCGGGGGCACGTCAAGGAGGGCGATGAATTCCTTGTAGAACTCCCTGTCTTCGAGCGCGTCGGAGAGTATTACCGCGTTCAGCCGTTCATCGGGGATTATCGAGCTATCGGCATCCTCGCGCCTTATGCCGGTCCTTCTCTGCTCCTCGCGGCGGAGTATCTGGGCTACGACCTCGGCCTGCGCGTACTTGAGATATACGATCTCCGGCTCTGTAAGGGCCGCTGGCGCGTCCATCGTCGTGAGTATCGTGAGTATTTTCTCGATGTTGTTGGCCGTGTCTACGAGGAGGAGGGCGTTCCGGGTGCCGAAGACGGATATCTGGCCATTTCTTGAAATAAGCGGCTGGACCGCGGAGAAGGCGTCCTGCACCGGGATGTAGCTCAAAGGCACAAGCCGCACTATGTACTCGTCGGGCCTTGCGGCCTGAGGGTCGCGGACGACCGGCGTGCCGCTCTGCCTGGCTGCCGACGCCGGTATTATCTTGTAAAATCCGTCAGCCTCGATGAGCGTAAAGTTCTTGATCTCCAGCGCGGAGACGAAGATGTTCAGGGCCTCCTCGCTCGTGAGCCTCCCCGGGGCTATTATGGTGACCCTCCCCCGGAGCGTTTCGTCGTAGATGAAGTTCTTCCCGGTTATCTCGCTCATTATCCTTACGAGCGAGGCGATCTCCACGTCCACGAAGTTCAGGGTTATCTCTTCGGCCCGGCCCCTTTGCTCCTGTCCTTCGGCGCTCCGGGAAGCCGCATGTGAAGTGATAAGAAGGACTAAAAGAAAGAGAAGGTATATATGGGCCGTTTTGCCTGTTTTCATGAAGTTCATGAGGTGCCTTGGTCCGGGCCCGCCGGTCTGGGTTCGGGACAGCTCTGGATTTCCGAGAGCACGGCTGTGTATCCGGAGGCGAAAACGGCTTGAAAGGTAAGCTCAAAAGCCTGGACTTTGATTATAACACACAATTTTCTCTAAGGCCCTTCACCTTACTGGATGGAATATCGGAAGCTTCTCGGCTGGCCCTGCCTGATTACGCCGAGGTCGAAGCTGGTTTCGCCCTTGAGGGCCGAGAGCACCTGCACGGCCTTTTCAGGGGAGTCTATCCTGTAGCCGTTGATGCTCGTAAGGACGTCGCCGTCCTTCAGGCCTATTGCGTCGAAGACGCCCCTGGGCTTTATCTCGGATACGAGGAAACCCTGGACCGCGCCGTTCGAGACCCTCGGCGTAAGCCTGGCATCCGTCATTATCCTGCCCATGTCGCCGAGCGCGTTCTCAACGGCACCCCTTTCTATGACCCAGTCCTTCTCGGTTATCTGCCTTGAGTAGGCCAGGTCCTTATCGGGCGGGGCTTCCGCGGCGCTTTTTTTCCCCATGGCCGAGAGGGATTCCGGTATCTCCTCGATAAAGACCCTGTACGCGGCTTCACCAGAGCCGGTGGATACCACGGCCCGTCCCGGAGAGACCGACATGAGTACGCCCGAGCCGAAGACGCTGTCGCCGACCTTGAATACCGATTCCCCTTCCGTGCCCTCCTTGCTGAAGACGGCGAAGCCCTTGGCCCCGGTATATGTGCCGATGAGCTTGAGTTCGGGCAAGGGGGCCTCCGGGCCTGCCCCGGCCGGACCCCGGAGTTCTATCTTTGTTAGTTTCCCGGCCTTACCTGGGTAAATGCCATTCTCGACGACGGCCGCGTACTCCTCGAAAGCGGCTTCAGCCCTGGGCTCCTCCGGCAAGGTGGCCGCGGCCTGAGGCCTGGGCTTCGGCTGGTATCCGAGCAAAATGTAGTCCCTGGCGAGGAGCCCGAGTAGCGGAAACGCGGCAAGCGCCAACACGATATTGATTATCCTTATCCTTGACATCCTGTTACGGCTTTCTACGGAAGGCCCGGCCTCATTTTCCAGGGAAGAACGCTTCCCTGGCTGCCGGGTTCCTTATCGAATAGTTTATGAGCTGGGACCGGGTGGTGATCCCCAGCTTCTTGAATATCCTGTGGAGGTGCGTCTTCACCGTAAGCTCGCTTATCCGGAGCTTGTCGGCGATCTCCCTGTTCCGGAGGCCCCTCCCGGCAAGTGCCACTATCTCCCTCTCCTTCGGGGAGAGGACCTCGCCCCTGTCCTTTTTGAGCCTGTTTACGCTCCAGAGGAGGTCCTTTACGGTCGCCTTGTCCATCCATATGTCGCCTGCGGCAACGGACCGTATGGCCTTTTTGAGGACGGCCGGGCTGGCTTCCGAAAGGAGTACGCCCTTGAGGTTCCTGGCTATTATCGCGGATATGATATTGTCTTTGCCGCAGTCGGTGTCGAGCAGTATGAACCCGTTCTTCGTGGAAGGGTCGAGCTTCTGGAAAGAGCTGTACAGCGTGGGGAAGTCGGTCAGAATTACATCGGCGGATCCGATGTCGCCGTCGAGAATTTCGTTTCCGGCGGAGATGTAGTCGGCCTCAAAGTCGTCTTCGTCCTCCAACAGCCTGGTCACGCCTTCGGAGAAAAGGTCGTTGCTGAATACGACCATTACCCTGATGCTCATCGAGCCCCACCTCTCTGGTTGTTGTTCGACTTTTCGCTTACGGAGGCAAACGGCCGGGACAACATTCGGCAGGACTTCTCAGACCAAGAATAGGAGGTAAAAATGCTATCTCTCTTTTGTCATCACCATCCCTTCCGGCTAAAGGGGCGCCCGCAGTTTTACCAGGCGCGGAAAGATGCAGCAGACTAATTGTAACAAAACCGGCGGGATTTTCAAGTGCGGCGAAATAAAAATTATTTGTTATCGCGGTTGAATTGATATATCATAACGACATGATGCTCAGGAACAGCAAGGGTTTTACGCTCATAGAGCTTCTTATCGTCATCGCCATACTCGGCACCCTCGCCGCGATAATCGCGCCGAGGATCGTCGGCAGGACCGACGAGGCCCGGGTCGTCGAGGCCAAGGTCCAGATGCAGAACCTCGAGACGGCGCTCAGGCTCTTCAGGCTCGATAACGGCTTTTATCCCTCGACCGAGCAGGGGCTCGAAGCACTGGTCAGGAAGCCCGAATCCGGAAGGATTCCAGCCAAGTGGCGCGACGGCGGGTATCTCGAGAAAAAGAAGGTGCCCAACGACTCCTGGGGCAACCCCTTCATTTACGCCTCGCCGGGGCAGAGCGGAGATTACGACATAATCTCCTGGGGCGCTGACGGCGCGCGGGGCGGCGAGGGGTTCGACGCGGACATAAGAAGCTGGGAGCTCGACTGAAGCCCCGGGAAAATTAAATAAATGTCTGGAATTGTACGAAGATTGGCCAAAGGCCCCCCGCGGGCCGATGGCCTTGAGAGAGTCTCCGCACACCGCTCAACACAGCGCACGCACCGCACACGCTATCCGACGCTTCCCCTCTCACACGGATTCTCACTGCTGGAACTCATCGCGGTAATCGCCGTAATCGGCGTGACGCTCGCGTTCGCTCTCCCGAGATTCCCGTCGCTCGATGGCCGCCGGCTTGAATCCGACGCCGAAAGGCTCGCTCTCCTTGCCTCGTTCATCGGTGAGAGGGCCGCTGCGACGAGGTCCCGGTACCGGCTCCATTTCGACCTCGCGGGAGCGGCGGTCCGCGTCGAAGTCTCGGCGGACGGCAAGGAATTCACGCCGGTTACTGAGCCGGTCGCAAGGGGCAGAAGGCTAAGCGCCGGCATCGAGATAGGCGAGGTCTTCAGCCCCGGACTCGGCCGTGTAAGCCGCGGCGAGGCCTTCATACCGATTACGAGCAGCGGGTCCCATCCGTTTGAGGTAACCCTTTTGTCAGGGGAGAAAAAGGCCCTCGTCTCCTATAACCCTTACACCGGGAAAGCGTCGGTATCGTATCCGGGGACAGGGGAGGGACAGGATGGATAAGAAGGGTTTCACTCTCATCGAGGTCATGATAGCGCTTGCCGTTCTTTCCGGCGCCGTAGCGCTCCTTGTTACGAGCTTCAACTACCACTTGAACGTGGCCGCAAGGAGCAGCCGCGAGGCCGTCTCGGTCGTCCTCGGCCTGCAGAAGATGGAGGAGCTTAAGCTCGACGGAAGGTTTGCGGCCCTTGACGGTGATTTCGGGGAAGGGTTCCCCGGCTATACATGGGAGCTCGCAAATGAGGACACGGAATTAAAGGGGGTAAAAAGGCTTGAGCTCAGGGTCGGCCATGACGGGTCGTTTTTCTCGCTCATTTCGTTCGTCAGGGAATAACCGAGGGTTTACTCTCATAGAAGTCCTTCTCGCGGTCTCCCTCATGGCGGTCCTCCTTGCGTCGCTTTATTCCGTCTTCTTTTCGGTGGCAGGGGCAGGGAGCAAGGCGAGCGAGGAGGCCGTTAGAAACGTGGAGGCCGGAAGGGCGCTCGAAAAGATGGCGAGCGAGGTCCGCTCCGCGTACACGAGGCGAGGCAGTCCTGTAACATTCTTCAAGGCAGGAAAGGTGAGGAGCCACTCAATGGTCTCCTTCACATTTTTTTCTTATCCTGTCCAGGCCGGGGGCGCCCCGAAAAGCGACCTTCTGGCCGTTAGCTATTCGATAGAGCGGGACGGCGGAAGGAGGCACCTGGTAAAAGAGGTGTGGAGCCCATACCTCGGCGAGAAGATAAGTTTCAGGGCGATCGAGGACATAAAGGGCTTCGAGGTGAGCCTTTTTAATGGGAAGGACTGGTCAAAGGCGTGGGACTCAGAGCTTGAAGGCTCGGTCCCCAGGGCAATGACCGTGAAGATGACCCTCGCCTCTGGGGAGGAACTGGCAATGACAGCTCCAGCCAGGATAAGATGATTTCTCAGGTTTTCTTTATAACACATCGTTTTAAGAAGGGAAAATTTATAAATCGAGAGAGCGGCCTTGCCCTTGTGACGGTCCTTCTGGTCGTGGCCGTCCTTACGGCCCTTGTAACTGATTTTATCTACAGGTCATATGTGGCCTCGTCCAGGGCTGGGGCATTGAAGGACTCTGCCAGGGCAGGCCTGCTCGCGGCTGACGGCGTCTTGCTTGCCAGGGCCGGGCTCGAGGAACTCTTGAAGAAGGAGCCGAATATCGTGGCGGACGAGGCCGGGCTGGTCTTTTCAAAGCCTCTGGAGGACGGCCTCGGCATATCGATACGGGCAATCGACGAGAGGTCAAGGACCTCTCTTCGCATAGCCTATCCCATGACAGGGGCCCTTGACCAGAAGTTGCACGGCGTCATGGTGAGGCTTCTAAGGGAGCAAAGGGCCGGAGAGGAGCTGGCGGACGCCCTTGCCGACTGGATCGACAACGACTCAACGCCCAGGCCCCGTGGGGCCGAGGAGCAGTTCTACAAGGGCCTGACTCCGCCCTACGCGCCGAGGAACGGCTTCCCTGAGAGCGTCGAGGAGATATTGCTTATAAAGGGCTTTACGCCCGAGGTCTTCCGCGCCGTAGGTGGGCACCTGACGCCGTACAGCCCGGATGGGCTCGTGAACGTCAATACCGCCCCGAGGCCGGTATTGGCCGCGCTTTCCGAGGAGATGACAGGCGAGCTTGCGGACGAGATCATCAGGTACAGGAAAAACACCCCATTCACTGACAGGTCCCAGGTCATGAAGGTCCCGGGTTTCGAGAAGGCGGGTTTCACAATACAGGACCGGATAACGACCACGAGCAATATCTGGAGGATTTATTCGAGGGCCAGGGCCGGCGAGGTCATAAGGGAGGTCGAGGCCGTGGTCCAGATCGGGCAGGCCGGGGGAGGGGTCCTCTACTGGAGGGAGATGTGAGCATATGAAGGTACTTGTGCTGGATATCGGTAGTGAGCGCGTGCTGGCCGGGGCCTTCGAGTCCGGTAAGCCGCTATCGTTTGTCAGCGCCTCAATCGAAGGGCCGGGCGACGACGGGCTCAGGGAGGCGCTATCGGAGGTACTGGACCAGGCCGACCTCAAAAAGGGAAGGGCGTTCGGACGGGTGCTGGTAAGCCTCCCGCCGAGCGAGCTCATCATCAGGGTGGTAGAGATGCCCTTCAGCGAGAGGAAGAAGGTGCTCGAAGCGCTGCCTTTTGAGCTCGCCGGGCTCCTGCACGTGGAGGTCGGCGATGTGGTCATGGACGCGGTGCCCCTCGGGGCGGGCAGGTTCCTGGCGGTAGCCGCCGAAAGGAGGCTTGTCCGCGGTTATCTCGAAATCCTGAGCTCGATGGGGATAGACCCATGCTGGATGGGCTCCGGCCTCTTCGCGGCAGACGCCCTCATCTCCGCCTCTGGCGCGGAAGGCGCCAGGGCGGTTGTCGTACCGGGCGCATTCGCGGTCGTGGAGGACGGCTCGCCCAGGCTCTTTAAGCCGGTAAGGGGCATTGAGAACGTGCATCTCGCGGCCGAATTTCTGGACGCCGAGGGCATAACGGTGGATGAGGTCCATAGCGCCGGATGGGATGCGGGGGAGCTTGCGGAGATTTTCCATGGAGCAAGGCAAACGCCTCTGGAGCTCCCTGCCGGGTGCCCGCCCGAGGCTTCGCTCGCCTTCGCGCTGGCCGTTATAGAGGACAGCGGACGGCTTGCCGAGATGGTCAATTTCAGGCGCGGCGAATTCGAGTACACGCGCGAGAAGGCCGCGAAAAGGAGGGGGCTTAAGACCGCCGCTCTTCTTGCTTCCGTCCTCGTGCTCCTCCTTGCCGGGGACCTCTACGCCAGGTACATGGGGCTTTCGGCCGAGCTCGACTCCTACAACGAGGCGCTGAGGTCCCAATACGCCGGGCTCTTTCCCGGGGAGCGGGCCGCCGCCGACCCTGTCTATCAATTGGAGACAAGGCTTCGCGGAATGGAAAAAGAGATAGCCGCGATGGGCGGGGGCGGTGGCTCCCTTGACGCGCTCCTCAGGATAGCTGAAGCCGTGCCGGACGGGGCCGGGATAAAAATTACCGAAATAGTCCTGGGACCTGAGGGCAGGGTGGTCGCCAGCGGCGAGGCCACGACCTTCGAGGACGCGAACAGGCTCAAGGAGGCGCTCTCAAGGGGGCCGCTAAAGGACGTGAGCCTGGATGAGACAAAGGCGAGGCCCGGCGGCGGGACCTCTTTCAGCATGAACGCTTACCTGAGGTGATACTCTGATGGAGCTTAGAAGCGTTTTGCCCGCTATATTGCACGGGCCAGCCGGGTTAAACATGGACAGGAAAAAGGCGTACCGCTACGCGGCCTGCATCGCGGTCCCGATAGCGGTCATCATCCTGGCCCTCTTTTTCTACGGAAGGTACGCGGACCTCAAGAGGTCTGCGGTGGCGGCCTCTCGCGACCTCGCGTCAATGGAGGCGCTCCGGGGAGAATATCTTACAAAGAAGTCAGTACTGGACTCGATGGCGGCAAAGGCCGCGCCGTCCGGGGAATCAGCGGTGGCCGTGGTCGAGGGCATTGCCAGGAGGACCGGCATAAGCGGGAAGATCAAGTCTATCAAGCCCCTTGAGGAGAAGGCCGACGCCGGGTACGCCGAAAGCCCGGTCGAGGCAAGACTCGAAGGCGTTGACATGAACGAGCTAGTGAACTTCCTCTACCAGGCAGAGCACGGAGATAGGCTCGTTGTCGTAAAGGAACTCTCGATAAAGGAGCGGTTCGAGGACAGGGACCTCGTGGACGCCGTGCTCAGGGTCTCGCTGATCTCAAAGCAGTGATCTATTCGGGCCTTTTGATGATAAAGGTCAGGAGAAAGATTATGAGCGCAACGAGGACAATGGTGCCGCCGCTTGCGAGATCGAGGTAGTACGATAGTGTCAGCCCGGAGACGACGGAGAGCAAAGAGAAGAATATCGAGAGGAAGATGGTGTTCCTGAAGCTCAGGCTGAACTGCTTCGCGCTCACGACGGGGATGACCATGAGCGCGCCTATGAGGAGTATCCCGACGATCCTCATTGAAAGCGAGATTGTGACCGCAGCCAGGACCACTATGAGGAGATTCAAGTTCCTGGCCCTCACCCCGCCGGCCTCGGCGAACTCTTCGTCAAACGACACGAGAAAGAATTCCTTGTAAAGCAGCGTTATCGCGAGTATGACCGCCACGAAGACGGCCGCGAGCATGTAGAGGTCCATCGGGCTAATTGTAGAGATGCTGCCAAAGAGGTAGCTCAGGAGGTCTACGTTCAGGCCCCTCGCGAGACTTATGATGACGACGGCCACGGCGAGGCTTCCGGAGAGGAATATCGCGAGCACTGACTCCGCGAAAAGGGACTTTATGCCCCTTAGCCTCTCGATCGCCACGGCCGCGAGCGTCGAGGCGGCAACCGCAGAGACGACAGGGTGGGAGTTGGTGAGGATGCCCACCGCTACCCCCACGAGCGAGACGTGGGCGAGCGTGTCTGCCATCAGGGCGTAGCGCCGCACCACGAGGAAGACCCCGATAAGCGGCACGATTATCGATATGAGGAGCCCCGCCGCAAAGGCCCTCCGCATGAACTCAAGCTCGAAAATTTCCGGCATTATTCAGTCCTTGATTTGACAAGTTGCTCAAAAACTCAAAATCACATTCAGGCTGCTCAAAAAGCTCAAGATGCAAGGAGTCGAAAAATGTGGAATGAGGCGTACTTCGTTTGTACGCCGCAATGATGAATTATGAAGGCGACACGGCAGATTGGGCTTTTTCAGCAGCCTGCTAATGGCCGTGCAGTATGAACTTGACCTTCTTCCCATAAAGCTCCTGCATGTATTCCTCGCTTATGAACTTCTTGGGCGAGCCGTGGCAGACGAGCCTCTTATTGAGGCAGAGGACCGATTTCACCTGATGGGCCACGACATCTATGTCGTGGGATATAAGTAGAACCGTTATCCCGAACTTCGCGTTCAGGTCTTCTATAAAGGAATAGAACTTCTCCTGCGAAGTCACGTCCACGCCCACGTCGGGCTCATCGAGTATCAGTATCCTGGGTTCGCTCGCAAGGGCCCGTGCAATGAAGACCCTCTGGCGCTCGCCGCCCGAGAGATGCCCGATCAGCTTGCCCCTGAACGCGGTCACGTCCGTTATCTCCATGGCTTTTTCAACGGCCTTCCTGTCCTCCCTGGAAAGCCATTTCAGAAGCCCCAGGCGGGCGGTCCTGCCGCTACGGACGATCTCCTCGACGGTTGCCGGGAAGTATATCTCCGAGATGGCGCGCTGCGGAACATATCCTATGAGATGCCGGTTCGTGAACCTCTGGACCGGCTCCTCGTAGATGCGGACCTCGCCGCCTGTCGGCCTCAGTAGCCCCAATATTATCTTGAAAAGGGTCGTCTTCCCGCCGCCGTTCGGCCCGATTATGCCCAGGTACTCGCCTTCCTCGACGCTGAAGGTGATGTTTTCGAGGACGGTCGTGCCGTTAAAGCTCATGGATACTTCCCTGACCTCTATGCAGTTCCTTTTTGTCATTTGCAGTCGAGGGCTTCCCTAAGGTTCTTGAGGTTCTCTCTCATTATGGATAGGTAGTCGGCCCCGGCCATGTCCTCCTCCCTGGTAAGCCCCTCCACGGGGTTAAGGACGAGTATACCGGCCCCGGTCTCCCTCGCTATGGCCTCGGCGATCCGGGGGCTTCCGAAGGGCTCGGTGAAGACGTGCCTGATGCCCCTGTCCTTCATGGCCCTCGAAATAACGGCTATGCGCCTCGGTGAGGGCTCTTCGCCTGAAAATACCCCTGTTGCCGGGATGATATCCAGATTATACCTCTCTCCAAGATAGCCGTATGCATCGTGCGATACCACTATCTCCCGTAGGGCGCAGTCCTTAAGCCCTGCCTTGAATTCCTTGTCGAGCTCCAGAAGCCTATCAGTGTACGCGGCGGCCTGGGCGCCGTAGTACGGCCCGTTTTCATGGTCAACTGCCGTCAGGCTCTCCTTCATGATCTCCACGAGACGGGTGGCCAGGACCGGGTCGAGCCAGACATGCGGGTCAAAAGGGCCGTGGTCGTGTCCATCATTTTCCTCATGGTCGTGCCCTTCGTGGCCGTCCTCATGGCCGGTTTCAGTTTCCATCTTGAAGCGCTCGGCTATTTCGACTGTCATGGCCCCGGAATCACTTACGGAGGGGGCGATCCTTTCGGCCCATGAATCGAATCCGCCTCCCATGTAGACGAAGACGGCCGAGTCCATCGCAGTCCTTATATCCCTGGGCGTCGGCTCGAAATCGTGAGCATCCACGCCCGCGGGTGTGATGGTGTGGACCGTTACCCTTTCTCCGCCGGTCTTCTCAAGGAAGTGGGCGAGGGGATAGATGCTCGCCGCGGCCCTTATCCTGCCGTCGTCCTCGATGGGGGATTCGCGCCTCAAGTGCAGTAAAAAGGCCCCGATCGCCGCGATGACTAATATTACAGTAAAAAAGATTATGTTCCTTAGCATGTCTTCACCTGCACCCCTGGCATAAGCCGACGAATTCGAGGGAGTGATTAAGCACCGTGAACCCGGTCGATTCGAGTATCCGCCGCTCCTCCTCTTCCAGGTCCCCCTCAAGCACTATGTCCTCCACTTTCCGGCACTTCACGCAAATCAGGTGATGGTGGTGCTCGCCGCCCGCAAGCTCGTACCTCTTCACCCTCTCGTGCAGGAACCGTATCTCCTTTATGATGCCGTGCTCCTCGAGAAAGGCGAGTTCCCTGTAAACGGTCGTCTTGTTTGCGGCCGTATCCTTATCCTTAGACAGGAGGGCGCCTATTATGTCGGACGCGGAAAGTGGCAGGCCCCGCTTAAGGAATATCTCTACGATGGCCTTCCTTACGCGTGTGAGCCTGAACCCCCGGCCTGCAATTTCCGATAGTATGCGGTCCAGATCCCTTTGCATGTGATTGAGTGTAATGCAACTTAGTTGCAGGTGTCAACCGTCTTCTCGGATTTTTTTGCGGCGCCCCTTGACAACGTCCCGTGCCCGGAGTATAGTAAGCACTCACTTACCTGAGGGGTTCCGCAGAATGAACACATTATCCGGGCAGAAGCAAAGGCCGGCGCCTCCGCGCCAGAGGATGAGCGGGGAGGAGCGGAAGGCACAGATCGTCCGCGTGGCAACCGACCTCTTCGCCAGGGAGGGCTTCAAGGGCGCGACCACCCGCGAGATAGCCAGAAAGGCCGGCATAAGCGAGGCGGTAATCTACAAGCACTTCTCAAGGAAAGAGGACCTCTACAAGGCGATAATAGACTCGAGGTGCTCGAACCCTGGAGGGGAGCCTCGCCTTCTTTCCATGCTCAAGGGGAAGGAAGGAAAAGACGTATTCGTCATAATAGCCTCTTTTCTCCTTGAGGAGCACAGGCGCGACTCCTCGTTCCTGCGCCTCCTCATGTACAGTGCGCTCGAGCAGCAGTCCCTTTCCGAGCTTTTCATAAATACGCGTGGCCTTGAGTTCCTGGGCTTCCTCGAATCGCACATACAGTCGCTCATAAAGAAGGGCGGCATGAGGAAGGTCGACCCCGCGCTCGCGGCAAGGGCCTTCATCGGCATGGTCGAGCATTACAGCATAGCGCAGGAGCTGTATGGCGCTAAAAGCTTCTTTTCGAGACCGGAGCGGAAGGTCGTTGAGACCTTCGTGGACATATTTCTGAACGGCATGAAGAGGAGGTAGCCAATGGCTTTTGGCGATAACCCGGGAGGTCCGGGCCGCTTATCCGCGGCCCTGTTAGTCCTGGCAGTTTTCTTTCTTGCCGCCGCAGGCGGCGCAAAGGCCGATGAAAGGACACTGACCCTTGAGGAGGCACGGAAGCTCGCAATTGAGAACCACGAGCGTGTCGCCATAGCCGGCGAGGGTGTGGAGCAGGCCAGGGCCGACCTCCGGAAGGCAACTTCCAGGATACTCCCGAACATCACGGCTGAGGGGAGCTACACGAGGTACACCGAGGAGAAGGGCACTGACAGCTTCATCATACAGCCGAGGGAAAGCACCTCCGCCGAACTCAGGCTTACGCAGCCGCTTTACTCCGGCGGCAGGGAATGGGCGACACGGAGGCAGGCAAGGCTACAGATACGGAGCAGGGTCGAGGGGGTCGAAGGGGCAAGAGAAGACATAGTCCGCGAGACATCCTACCACTACTACGGCGTGCTCAAGGCTGAGAGGGACGTGGAGATCAAGTCCGCGGCATTGAGGCGAGCCGAGGAGAGACTGGAGGTCGCGGAGGCGCGGCTCAGGGTCGGGGACGTCACGAGGTCGGCCGTCCTCCGGGCCGAGGCGGAGAGGGCAGGGGCCGAGGCCGAGCTTATCAGGTCGAGGAACGGCCTTCTTAACGCGTTGGCGCTCCTCAGGCGGGTCACGGGCCTAGAAGGCGTTTCCTTGAAAGTGCTCGAGCCTGAGCGTCTCCCCACGGAGGAGCGGAGCGCTTCCGCGCTCGTCGAGACGGCGCTCGATGAAAGGACCGATTACTCGCAGAGGCTCCTCGAAGAGAGGGCGGCCGGCGAGGGCATCACCATAGCGCGCGCTGGCTTCAAGCCGTCCCTGAGGCTAGAGGGGCTCCTCCTCTGGCGTGAGCAGGAGCCTGCGACCACCTTCTTCCAGGAGGATAGCGCATCCGCCACCTTGCGTCTCACCTATCCGCTCTTCGAGGGCTTTCTACGGAAGGCCGAGCTTTCAGAGGCGCGAAGCCGGCTACGCGAGGCGGAATTGAGGAGGCTCGGACTACGGCGTGATATCCAGGTCCAGATAACGGAGGCGCTCAATAACATAAAGGCCATCGAGGCCCTTACGGAGTCGTTCAGGCGGCAGCTCGCCTTTGCCGAGGAGGACTACAAGATGGTCTTCGAGCAGTTCAGGTTCGGGGTCGCGACTACACTCGACGTCATCGACTCCGAGAACACGCTCGTAACCGCCCAGAGCGCCCTCGCAAACGCCGTCTACGACCTTGAGCTCGCGAAGATGGACTTGCAGTATCTGACGGGCACCCTTGTCGAGGAGCGCCAGAGATAATCCGGGGAGGCTCCGGGCCTGCCCATAAATTTTTTCGGGGGATTTCCATTATGAGTTTCCGTTTAAGATTCTTTGTCATTACAGCGGCAGTTGCGGTCTTTTCCTTGCAGGGCTGCTCCGGCAAGGAGGCCCCGCAAGGGCAGGCCCGGAACGGACCGCAAAAGGAAGCCGCGGCCATAAAGATAAGCGTCGGCACCATAGAAGCCCGGACAGTCGAAAGAAAGGTCGAGACTACCGGCACCCTATCCGGGTGGGACGAGACAGTCGTATCAGCCGAGTCGCCGGGTAAGGTCGTCGAGATAAAGGCGGACCTTGGCGACAGGGTCAAAAAAGGCGATATACTGGCCGTCCTTGACCGGACCGAGTCCGCCCTTCTCCTCGACCAGGCCAGGGCGGCCCACCAGACGAGTTTAAAGGCGCTTCTTCGCGAGCAGGCAAGGCTCGATGAGGCCAGGACCAATCACGGCAGGTACGATGAGCTCTTCAAGAGGGAAATGGTTTCCGCCTCCCAGTATGACGATATGAAGACGCGTCTTGAGGTGGCTGCCGCCCAGTTCCATCAGGCAGAGGCCGCCTCGGAGGAGGCCTCCGCAAGGCTCAGGCTAGCGGAGAAGAGGCTTGCCGATACGGCCATAAGGTCGCAGATGGACGGGGAGGTCGCAAAACGGGCCATATCCGAAGGTGAGTACATAAACGACAAGGCCGAGACCTTTACGATAGTCTCGACAGCTACCCTCAAATTCAGGGGCACGGTATCGGAGACGAGCGTCCCGATGGTGAGGCCGGGCCAGGCGGTGAGGATAACCGTCGAGGCATACAGGGACAGGGCCTTTGACGGGAAGATAACGAGAGTGAGCCCGTCTGTCGATTCAAAGACCCGCACACTGGAGGTCGAGGCATCGGTCCCCAATACCGGAGGCGAGCTCAAGCCCGGCTTTTTCGCGAAGGGCGTCATTGCGACCAACAGGGAATCCGGCGTGGCTTTCGCGCCAGAGGTGGCGGTCTACTCCTTTATCGGCATAAACAAGGTCTTCCTGGTCGAGGAGGACGGCACCGTCAGGGAGAGGGCCGTTACCATCGGGGCGAAGGACGGCGGGATGGTGGAGATAATCGGGCAGGATATCGCTCCGGGCCGCAAGGTCGCCACATCGAACCTGGCGGGCCTCTTCGACGGCGCGAAGGTCAAGGTAGAGGATTAAGAAGATGCGTTTATACGAGATTTGCATAAGAAGGCCGGTCTTCGCCACCATGCTCATATTGAGCCTGGTGGTCATGGGGCTTGCCTCGTACCGCGACCTCGGGCTCGATCTCTTCCCCAAGGTCGAGCTCCCGACGGTTACCGTTACGACCAGGCTCGAAGGCGCAAGCCCCGAGGAGATAGAGAGCCAGATAACCAAGCCCATCGAGGAAGCCGTAAACACGATAAACGGCATGGACGAGCTCCGCTCGACCACGATAGAAGGGCAATCGCAGGTCTTCGCCACATTCATTTTAGAGAAGAACATCGACATCGCGGCGAACGAGGTGAGGGACAGGGTCTCAGGGATGCTCTCGCAGCTCCCGCCCGGGACCGAGCAGCCGGTAATAGAGAAATTCGACCCGGATTCGGCCCCCATAATCTCGATAGTCGTCTCAGGGCAGCGCTCCGCCAGGGAGGTCACCGAGATAGCCGATAAGAAGATAAAGCGCCAGCTCGAGGCCGTAAAGAACGTCGGCGCCATAACGCTGGTCGGCGACAGGAGCCGTGAGATACAGATCGTCGTTGACCCGGACAGGCTCACGGCCTACGGACTCTCCATAGCCGAGGTAGGCGCGGCCATAAGGCGGCAGAACGTGGAGGTGCCGGGCGGAAGGCTCACATGGGAGTCAACGGAGCAGGGCCTCCGGACAATGGGGCGCATAGAGTCGGTACGCGATTTCGAGGGCCTCATCGTCGCTGACCGGAAGGGGGCCCCGGTCCGCGTAAAGGACATCGCGCGCGTTCTCGACACCGAGGAGGAGCCGAGGACTATTTCCCGGCTCGACGGCAAGAGCGCGGTATCGCTCCTCATACGGAAGCAGTCCGGGACCAATACCGTCGAGGTCATAGACAGGGTAAAGGAGAAGATACAGGAGATCGAGACGGCCCTGCCCGCCGATATCCAGATGCAGGTCGTCATAGACCAGTCCAGGTTCATAAAGAAGGCCATAAGCCAGGTCGAGGAGCACCTAGTGCTCGGCGGGCTGCTGGCGAGCGTCATCATACTTATATTCATCCGCAACTGGCGGGCCGCGCTCATCGCCGCCATAGCCATTCCGGCCTCGCTAATTTCAACGTTCACGATAATGAAGTATTTCGGGTTCACGCTCAACAACATGACCCTCTTAGCCCTGACCGTCTGCACGGGCATCGTAATAGACGATGCCATAATCGTGCTTGAGAACATATTCAGGCACATGGAGGAGGAAGGTAAGCCGCCCCTTCAGGCCGCGATAGAAGGTACGCGTGAGATAGTCCTGCCAGTCATGGCTACGACCCTTTCGCTTGTCGTCATATTCCTCCCCATAGCGTTCATGCAGGGGACAGTGGGGCTCTTCTGGAAGAGCTTCGGCTTGACCGCCGCCTTCGCAATCATGATATCGCTCCTTGTGGCAATGTCCCTGACCCCAATGCTCTCATCGAGGTTCTTGAAGGTCAGCGAGGGCAAGGCCGCATCGAGGGACTCGAAACTATATTCCATGATGGAGGGGGCCTATCTAAAGCTCCTCGCCTGGTGCCTCCGGCACAGGGCCGTGGTCATGGTTACGGCCCTCGCAATACTCGTGTCGGTTGTGCCTCTCTCCAAGCTTTCCAATTTCGAGTTTCTCGCAGAGGACGACATGAGCGAATTCGAGGTCATAGTCGAGACACCGCCCGGCTCGTCGCTTGACAGGAGCTCCGAGATACTCGCCGGGGTCGAGGAGAGGATACGGTCGATACCCGAGGTCGAGCATACGTTCACCACCATCGGAGTCCGCGGGCAGTACCGGACGAACGTAACCGACTCTTCCATCTATGTCGGCCTTAAGCCCCTTGATGAGAGGGAGCGGAACCAGAAGGAGCTAATGCAGGAGGCAAGGCGCTCGCTTGGCGACATGGAGGGACTCAGGGTGAGCGTCCAGAACATAAACCTCGTCTCAGGCGGCGGTTTCAGGGCAACGCCCTTCAATATGGTCCTCAGGGGCCCGGAGCTCGATAAGCTCGACGAATACTCGGGGGAGATAATAAGCCGCTTGAAGGCCATACCGGGCTTTGTGGACACGGACACAGGGCAGGCGCTCAAGCACCCGGAACTGCAGGTGCACATAGACAGGCAGAAGGCCTCGGACCTGGGCGTGAGCGTCGAGGCCGTGGCTACGAGCCTCCGGACCATGGTCGGCGGCGAGAAGGTCTCGCTTTTCAGGGAGAAGGACGAGCAGTATAACGTGAGGCTCCGGATAGCCGGGGACAAGAGAAAGGACGCTGGCTCTATTTACTCCCTTACCGTCCCCGGCTCGGGGGGCATGCTGGTGAACCTCGACAACATCGCCGAACTGAGGCCCGGCTCAAGTCCCGGACAGATAGACCGTTACGCCCTGGGAAGGCAGATAACGATCGTATCCAACCTCCACGGCAAGCCGCTCGGCGAGGCGGTCGACGACTCCAACCGCGTAGTGAGGGAGATGAATATGTCCCCGGAGTACGCGACCACCTTCCTCGGCATGGGTAAGCTCATGGCAGAGGCCTTCAAGAACTTCATGATAGCCTTCGTCCTGAGCATTATTTTTATCTACATGGTGCTCGCGGCCCAGTTCGAGAGCTTTACGCACCCGGTGAGCATAATGTCGTCGATATTCCTCGCCATACCCTTCGGCATTCTGAGCCTCATAATCTCCGGCAACACCATAAACATCTATAGCGTCATGGGCATGTTCATCCTCATAGGCGTTGTCAAGAAGAACGGCATTCTGCAGGTCGATTATACAAATACCCTCCGGGCGCGCGGCATGGGCAAGTTCGAGGCTCAGATGCAGGCCAACAAGGTAAGGCTCCGTCCCATCCTCATGACCACACTCTCGATAGTGGCCGCCATGCTGCCTGTCACCCTCGGCAAGGGCGACGGCTCCGCTGCCAGGGCCTCGATGGCGGTGGTCATAGTCGGCGGGCAGATGCTCTCGCTTGTAGTTACGCTCGTCGTCGTGCCGGTCGCCTACTCCGTCTTCGACGACTTGAAAATCCCGGCATTCCTCAAGACCGTAAGGCTCCCGTGGAAAAAGAGCGCTGCGGAGGCCTGATGGCTCCTTGACATCCTCGTCCCTGCGGATGAAACTCTAAGAGACCGCTTGAGCTGAAATGCGGTCGCGGAGGGACGCCATGAAGGTCCTTTTCGTGGGCGATGTGATGCTCGGGCGACTCGTTAACCGGGAGCTCGGAAGGAGAAGGCCGGAATACCCATGGGGCGACACGCTCCCGGTCTTCAAGGGCTCGGACGCCCGCATAATTAACCTCGAATGCGTGATATCGGACAGGGGCGAGCCCTGGTCGATCACCCACAAAGCCTTCCATTTCAGGACCGATTCAAAAAATATAAGCGTTTTGCGGGCCGCCGGGATAGACGCGGTCTCCATAGCCAACAACCATTCGCTGGACTACGGTTTCGGAGCGCTCGTTGACATGCTCGATGCGCTGGATGCGGCAGGCATAAAGCGCGCAGGCGCGGGAAGAAATCTGGAAGAGGCCGCTTCACCCGCGTTTTTCGAGGTAAATGGAAAATGGTGCGCGCTCATGGCGTTCACCGACAACGAGCCCGAATGGGAAGCAGGGCCCGAGAGCCCCGGTGTATATTACGTCCCGGTGGATGTTGACGACAGCCGGGCAGAGGCGCTCTTCGAAAGGGTCAGGGACGCTAGGAAGAAGGCCGACTTCCTCGTCGTCTCGGCCCACTGGGGGCCGAACTGGGGCTACAGGCCGCGCCCGAACCACAGGCCTTTCGGCAGGAAGCTCCTTGAGATCGGCGCCCATCTGGTATTCGGCCATTCCTGCCATGTCTTCCAGGGCATCGAGTTCCATCACGGCGGCGCGCTCATCTACAGCTCGGGGAACTTCATAGACGACTACGCCGTGGACGAGGCCGAACGGAATGACGAATCTTTCATATTCACGACTGATTTTGACGGGAGGGTCAGGTCTATTGAACTCCGGCCCACTGTCATTGACGAGTTCAGCGCGCATATGGCAGCTTCGCCAAGGGCAGAGCTTATAGCGGCGAAGATGAAGAATCTCTGCGGTGAGATGGGGAGCGTGGCTGAATGGGATGAGGAGATGGGGGCTCTTAAGGTCGTCCCCCGGTAGCGCTTGTCTTTTCATGACGGAAATCATATAATTACCAAAGAAAATCAAATAACATAATCTCGAAGATTAATATAATAAGGAGGACTACATGCCAGAGATAACCGGCCATATGACCACAGGAGAGGTCACAACGAGATGGCCTTCGACCAAAGAGGTCTTCTCGAAACACTTCGGCACTGGCTGCTTTACCTGCCCGGCTTTCGGTGGCGAGCCCATTTCGATGGCCTGCGCAATGCACTCGACCGATGTGAATATGTTCGTCTCTGAGCTTATCGAGGCTGCAAAAAAGGACGAGGCGAACGTATAGGCCTCTAAAATATCCGAACTATCCATCGGGGCGGCATATGATTGCCGCCCCGTTTTTTTTGCCCATGCCAGTGTAAGCGGTTTCCTCTGCTCTCAATCATTTCTCCAGAAACCAGTTCGGTCCAGTCCACTACTGACATATTATTTGTCAAAAATACCTGCCAAGGGGTATTTTATTCCGGTAGAAGCATTTGATGTTTCAAAATTAAAATATGTTTCATAGTGGAACGTATTCTTAAGTGGTTGATTTTATTATTTAAAATATTGCCACGTTTGCTGAGGTGCCATTTATGAAACACGTTAAGCATTTAGTGTCTTTTTTCGGTCATTAAAAAAAAGCAATAATTCCGCAGTGTTATCTGTGGCACAGCGATTTGGCACGGATTTTGTATAATAAACTCAACGTAACGAACTCCCTGAAAAGGAGCATTAGATGAGAACCGGATACCTCGCCCTTGATTATTTAGCCTTTGCCCTCGGGCTTATCGCGATCACGCTACTCTCATTTGAGCGTGTAGGCAGGGGGCTTTTTTAACGGTTTTCAGGCGGAGTTTTTGCCTCGGGTCCTGAAAGGAGGGCGAAATGAAGAAAGCATACATAGCCGATATTATTGGCTTCACGATATTGATGGGAATAGCAATGACAATAGCGCTCAGGTAACGCGCCAAATAGTCCGCTAAAAAAGAGTATACCGAACCGGGATATCCCTTCAAATTCCGCACATTTCCCGCCAAATCCTTCCAACCCTGCCAGGCAATACCGGTAAGCCTGGCAGGGATTTTTTCTTTCTGTTTCAAATCTTTACGACGTTTCCTTATTGAAACAAATCAATTGAACCCTCTGCACTGAAATCGTATAATCCATTCAGGAGAAAAGGAATGGAGAGCGAAAAATTAAGGCTTGCCGGCAATAATGATGCCGTCCACAAGTACATAGAGCTCAATAGCGATGCCATCCTTAATAGCATCGCCGACGGCGTGGTCGTCATAGGACTCAACCACGAGATACTCTTCATAAACAGGGCCGCTAGGGAGATATTCGGGAAGGTCGGGCTTAAGGATTTCTCAAGGGGCGGCAAATGCAGCGGCATGATAGGGCACACGAGCTGCGCCTTCGACTGCGTTATAAACAGGACCATAAAGTCGGGCGAGCACCTTTACAACTACGAGGTGACGCTCGGAAGGGGCGATAGAAAAGTCACTCTAAGCATAAATACGGCGCTCTTGAAGGACGAGGACGGGAAGATAATAGGCGGCCTCGAGATATTCAGGGACACCTCGCTTATTAAAGAGCTCCGGGACGAAATAAAGGGTAAATACTCCTTCGAGAACATAATCGGCAAGAACTACCGGATGCACGAGGTATTCGAGCTCTTGAAAGAGGTCGCGCCGACGAGGGCGACGGTCCTAATAGAAGGCGAGACCGGCACAGGGAAGGAGCTTATAGCGAACGCCATCCACCACAACTCCCCCAGGTGCGCCGGGCCTTTCGTGAAGGTAAATTGCGCGGCCCTTTCAGAGGGGATTCTAGAAAGCGAGCTATTCGGCCATGTTAAGGGGGCCTTCACTGGCGCCATAGCCGACAAGCCCGGCCGTTTCGAGCTTGCGGACGGCGGCACCATCTTCCTCGACGAGGTCGGCGACATAACCCCGCACACGCAGGTGAAGCTCCTTCGGGTCCTTCAGGAAGGGGAATTCGAGAGGGTGGGTGGCACCAAGACCATCAAGGTAGACGTGCGGGTGGTCACAGCGACCAACAAGGATTTGAAGGCCCTCGTTGAAAAAGGCGAGTTCAGGGAGGACCTCTTCTACAGGCTGAAGGTCGTGCCCGTGAGGCTCCCGGCCCTTCGGGAGCGGAAGGACGACATACCTCTCCTCGTAAAGTACTTCATCGGGAAATTCAACCGTGAGATGGGGATGGAAGTCCGCCACGTATCCCCGGCCGCCATGGAATTATTGATGGAGTACGGCTATCCGGGGAACATCCGCGAGCTCGAGCACATAATCGAGCACGCGTTCGTGAGATGCCAGGGCAACACCATAAACCCCGAGCACCTGCCGAAAGACCTCCATGCAAGGGGGCTCGTTGAAAAAGCCATGAGCACCGACGAGCCCATGAAGGCGCTCGAGCGCGAGGTGATACTAAAGGCACTTGGCGAGACCGGATGGAGGTTCAACGAGAGCGCCCGGAAGCTCAAGATGAGCAGGACAACGCTCTGGAGGAGGATAAAGGAGCTTGGGATAGAGAAGCCCGCCTGAACTGATTTAACCGTATTGCTCTGACACCCGCCAGTCCGGTTTTCCCCGGCAGTTTCAATCCCGTATTACCCTGCATATAGCCCCACTTGACATATCGGCTCCCCGGGAAAAGAATCAACTATGCCGGAAAACGGGAGGGCTTAAAATGAAGCTCGCCGTCTTCGAGGTCGAGGAATGGGAAAGGCCGTCTTTCGAGCGTCTGGACTCGGGCCATGACATAAGGTTTACGAACGAGCCGCTTACGGATGAGAACGCGGGCCCGTATACCGACTTCGAGGTCATATCCACTTTTATCTGGTCCGAGCTCGACAGGAAGACCTTGAGCCGGTTCAGGAACCTCCGGCACATAGCCACGCGCTCGACAGGATACGACCATATAGACACGGCCTATTGCGCTGAAAGAGGCATAAGCGTATCGAACGTACCCACATATGGCGACAACACGGTCGCGGAGCACGTCTTTGGGCTTCTGCTTGCGATAAGCCACAACCTCGTCGACGCGGTGGAGAGGACGCGGAGGGGGGACTTCTCACAGCAGGGGCTCCGGGGGTTCGATCTCAAGGGAAAGACCATAGGTGTACTCGGCACCGGGAGCATAGGAAGGTACGTGATAGACATAGCCAAGGGCTTCCACATGGAGGTTCTTGCCTTCGACCTCCATCCCAGGGAAGACCTTGCCAGGAGGATCGGTTTCAAGTACGTCTCGCTCGAAGAGGCCCTTCGGAAATCCGATGTCATAACGCTCCACATACCGGCGATACCGGAGACCTATCATTTCCTTTCGGACAGGGAGTTCGCGATGATGAAGGAGGGCGTGGTCATAATAAATACTGCAAGGGGCATACTCATAGACATACAGGCCCTCTTAAGGGCCATCACCAGCGGCAAGGTGGCTGCCGTCGGGCTGGACGTCCTGCCTGAGGAGCCTACCATCAGGGAGGAGGCGGAGCTCCTCCGGTCAATAGCCCAGAAAAAGCCGCTCGACGTACTCCTCGCCGGGCACATACTCCTTCGCCTCCGTAACGTCCTCATTACCCCGCACAGCGCCTTCAATACCAAAGAGGCAGTCCAGAGAATCCTCGACACCACTATCGAGAATATCGCGGCGTTTGAGAAAGGCGAGGCAAGGAACAAGGTAGCCTGATTGTCTATGGGGCAGGTGTCAATCGCCGCTTACGACCTTTATGCTGACCAGAGGCGCGGCCGATTTGCCTGGCGCGGCAGTGATTACGATATTGCCTGCGGGTATCCCGTGTTTCTCGACCAGTACGGCCTTGACCTTCTCGGCCCTCTGGAGTGCCAGCTTCTTTCTTGTCTTGGAGCTGTCCGTCGAGGACTGGCGGGCCTCTATCCTGACCATGAGCCGGGGTTGGCGCGAGAGTATCTCGCTTACGGTCCTGAGCGCGCTATTTAAACCGTCCGATGCGAACGACTTCTCGTCGGGGAGGGTTATGGGGTCGAGGAGGGGTTGCGTCTCGATCGTCAGCGCCACGGGCGCGCCGAGCGCCTCGGATACCAGCTTTTCGAGCCACAGCGCCTCATCCGGGGTGAAGGGCGAATCGCGCCTGACCTTCATGAAGACCTGTAAAGCCCCGCTGCCGTGCTTCCGCCCGAGATAGAACTCAGATACCCTGTAGGGGCTCAGTATCCTTTCCGCCGAATTTACGGCATTGCCCAGCGCGAGCGAGGCTGCCTCCATCTCCTTTTTCGGGTCGGGCTTGGGCTGGGTGAGCCCCGCAATGGAGGCCGGGACCACGGGCTTTAGCCCTCCGGCTTGCATGAGGACCTGCTCGATATCCAGTATTATATCCCTGCCGAGCGCCGCCTCAATGGACTTCTCGGCCTCGGCTATCTGGCCCTCCTCCAGGTATTTGGTCGTGTTTATCGCGGCCCTTACCCTGAGCGCGTCATCCAGTTCCCTGTAATCGAAGGTGGAGAGGTATGATACCTTTTCAGTGTCGAATGCGCGCTTGAGGGCCGCACTTATGCCGCTCCTGAGCCTTATCTCCGAAAGCGAGACGTGAAGGGTGTAAAGGAGCGGTATCGAGATCACGAAGAGTATCGCGCCGAGCGCGGCTATCCTCTTCTTGAGCTGGTAGACGTCTATTTCGGCGAGCACTCCGGGCCTGAAGCCGTATACGAAAAAGACGATGCAGGTGCTTATGATAATGGCCACGAAGTTCGTGAAAAAGAGGAAAAAGCCGCCGAGCGCGATGGAGAAGTTGGCGCTCCCGAGCCCGAACCCGGCGACGCTCAAGGGCGGGATTACCGCGGTCGCTATGGCTACGCCCGGCACTATGGTTATGTAGTTCCTTTTAGTGCAGATGGCTATTGCTCCGACGAGGCCCGCAAGGAAGGCGACTACAAGGTCGTAGAGGTTGGGCCGCGTCCTCGCGAGTATCTCCTGCGTGACCTCGTTCAGGGGAGAAAGCCAGGTGGCAAAAGCGGCTACCGCGATTGTAGCGGCAACACTCTTAACGATAGTCGAGAAGGCCTTCCTGCCGATGGCCTCGTTGCCGGTTATGAAAGCGAAGCCGCTGCTGAGTATCGGCCCCATTAGGGGGGAAATGAGCATGGCGCCGATTATGACGGCCGTGTTGTTCGTGATGAGGCCAGTAAGGGCGATGAGGTTCGCAATGGTGAGTACGAGGAAGTAGCCCGCTGTTATGTCAACCTCCTGGTATACGGTCTTCATGACCGATGCCTGGTTGACCTCGGCGGCCTTCTTATGGAGCCATTCCTTTATAAGGCCTATGGCCTTGAGCTTTAAAAGATCCACGGCACCCGTCCCTTTCAATTCCGTACAACGGAATATATCAAAAAGACGGGCATTTTGTCCATTCAAGCGGGTCAGAGGCGGGCCTACTTCCACCTTCCCTTAAGTAGCGGCTCAATCGGGTGCTTCTCGCGTTCGAGTCTCAAGTCCCTGAAGACGTCCGCCGAGGACTCGGTCTCGTCCTCGGCCTCAAGCTTAAGCCCGAGCTCCTTCATGGGGTCTTCGGAAGCGCCGATTAATATCATCTCCGCGCCCTCGTAGTCGAGAAAGTCGGGAGGGTCGGCGTCGGCAAACCTCCTCCCGTCGAACTTTTGCATGAGCCTCTTGGGGAAGTCGGCCTTCTTGCGGCCCTTGAGTCCTGCGCCGGGCGGCGCGGGCTTTTCAGGGTTCTTGATCGTTATGATATAGCTCGCCTCGTCTTCTATCCTGAAGGCCTCCTGCACCTCGCCCGGTCTTTCCGGGAGTTCGAGCGAATACGCCAGGTGGGTGTGGTCGCCGTGCCTTGCTATCGCGTAGACCCCTTCGCCAGCGGGGCGGGCCGCTGGGAGCTCCCTTTCGCCCCTGGTCTTTGTCCTGTATTCTTTTCCTTCGAGCTCGTCTTCGACCTCCTCGGCCTTTCTGCCGACCTTGTCCACGAAGCCCCAGCTCCTCTCTCCGCCCTCGACATCTGGCAATGCCTGCCTGCCGACGACGATGAGGCGGTATACCTTTTTCCCCTCAGGGCTCAGGACCATGTAGAACCTCTGCACCTCCTTAAGGCCCTTTACCTCCTCTTCCTCGACCTTCGGCCTGTATATGAAATATATATTACCTCTCTCAAGCACCTCGGGCTTAGGCATAATACACCTCCCGTTCCGCTTGGAAGCGGCTTTATATTAAATTCTTTTTCCGGGGGAGGGGCGAGTCAAGTAGAACAATGGGGGAGGGAAGGGGCAGGGCAGATGCCAGCCTTTTAAGTGATTAATGAGTATTTTTTAATTTGTATTCTTTGACCGGCCTTTGGGCTGATTTTTTGAATTGACAGAAGGCCCTTTTTTTGAGAAACTCTAAAGGTTCCGCCTCTTCCGCACGGCGGGGCAACGCAATACCCGCAAATTACATCGAAATCCACCTCAACGCCCCCGTAGCTCAGCAGGATAGAGCAACGGATTCCTAATCCGTGTGTCGGACGTTCGAATCGTCTCGGGGGCGCCATAAAAATCAAGGGGTTACGGGTTAGAGCCCGTAGCCCCTTTTGATATTTCAGGGTATAGCAAACCCTTTGTCCAACCCGATCGCCCTTAAGCGCCGCGTTCACCTCTTGTCAGCCGCTCGCCTTGAATGCCTCATGGAAGGTGACTGTGCCCTGTGGAGTATGCCCTACAAAAGAGAGGGCGAGAAAGAATTCCTGAGGCACTCCCTCATGCACAAGTCCCGGTATGTTCCTGAACCCGAATTGCCTGTAGTAATCCGGATACCCCACGAGACAGCATCCTTTAGCGTTCAGGGTTTTCAGCCGTGATAAGCCTTCCCGTATCAGGGCTTTGCCGATGCCCTGCCGCTGGTACGCCGGCAGCACCGAGACAGGGCCGAGGCCGTACCAGTTCCGGGTGCCGTCCGAAATGCCGACCGGAGAGAAGGCAATATGCCCAATCACCCGGCCATGCGCTTCCGCTACGAGCGATACCGTAAGGGCTTTGGCGGCGCGTAGAGCCGCAATGACAAACTGTTCCGTATGATTGCTGATTTCCAGGGTCTTGAATGCCGCAATTGTCACAGCGGCTATGGCGTCGACATCGGCTTCTGTTTCGCTCCTGATAATAAATTCAGATTTCATGCGTCTGTAATCCTTTCCTTGCAGGCCAATCGAAAAAAAACAATGCGCCTACTTCATCAATAGAAGACTCAACGCCATGACCCCCATCCCGAAGACCAGGCCGAGGATGCTGTCGTGCCCTTTTCCATAAGTTCGGCTCGTGGGAAGTAGCTCGTCCAGGCTTATGTAGACCATTACCCCGGCTATGCCGCCGAATGCCATGCCCATGACCTCGGGCGGGATTACCTTCCCGTCGCCGTTCACGCCCACAAAATAAAGGATGAGAAGGTAACCTATGAGCGCTCCTACGGGCTCGGCAAGGCCGCTCAAGAGCGAGTAGATGAATGCCTTGCCGCGTTTCCCCGTGGCGTAATAGATGGGGACGGAGACGCTTATGCCCTCCGGGATATTGTGGAGAGCCACGGCGACCGCTATTGCTATGCCGAGGCCGGGGTCGTGCATGGCCGCGAGGAATGTCGCGAGGCCCTCGGGCAGGTTATGGATGGCGATCGCGAGGGCCGTAAAGAGCCCCATCCTGTGGAGCTTATTGTTATGCGCAGCGTGGTCGTGTATGCTCCCGGCCTGGTTATCAAATGCCGTTACGCCGGCTCCGGTTGCGGCCTCTCCTTTAAGCGGAGCCCGTTCCGAGCCTGCATGGGTCTCGTGCGGGTTTTTGGCAGCAGGGATGAGGTTGTCGATAGCGCCGATGAAAAGGATGCCGCCGAAGAACGAGCCCGCGTTCGCCCAGTGCCCCCAGTAGTCTCCGTAAGCCTCGGTCAAAGCGTTACCGCCCTTTAAGAGTATCTCGACGAACGAGACATAGAGCATTACCCCGGCCGAGAAGCCTGTCGAGACCGAAAGAAAGCGGTAATTGGTCCGTTTGGCGAAGAAGGCTATGGCGCTACCGATGCCCGTAGCCATTCCGGCGAAAAGAGTAAGCCCGAGCGCGAGCCAGACGCCGCTCATACGTCCTCCGTGGTGCGCGAGATGGGCCTTATACATCCCGCCGTAGCTTCAATTTTCGAAAGGTGAGTCATGGTCTTCCCAGTCGCCCCCTATCGAGATTTGTAACATCCCGGCGATCCTCTTTTCAAGCGGCTTCATTTTATGCTTGCCCTTTGTAATTTTTGGTGTTATGGTACTCTGTTTTTATTTCTTGTCGCCATTCGGTCGGCGCAAGCTGTGTCATGGTTGGCCTCCCTTACATCAACCTCACCCAGAATAACCTTTAAACGATCCCGCCTAGACCGGCCCATTATTGGGTAGGCTGTTTCCGGAGTAATTTGTCATGTCATTTGATCTACTCGGCTTGAGGGCCGAACTGCTGAAAGCCGTGGAAGGGGAGGGCTATACTGACCCCACACCCATCCAGGCCAAGACCATCCCCGTTATCCTCGAAGGCCGAGACGTAATGGCGGGCGCCCAGACCGGCACAGGAAAGACCGCCGCTTTCACGCTCCCGATGCTCGAACTTCTGAGCCGGACGAGGCGCGAGGAAAGAGGCAGGGCGCCCAGGGCCCTTGTCCTCACACCCACCCGTGAGCTTGCCGCGCAGGTCGGAGAAAGTGTGCGGACCTACGGCAAGAACCTCCGCTTGAGGGCTGCTGTCATTTACGGCGGCGTGGGCATAAACCCCCAGATAGATGAGCTCCGCCGCGGGGTGGACATACTCGTCGCCACCCCTGGCCGCCTCCTCGACCACGCGGGGCAGAGGACGGTTAACCTCTCGGAGGTAGAGATACTCGTCCTCGACGAGGCGGACCGCATGCTCGACATGGGCTTCATACACGACATACGCCGCGTATTGAAGCTCCTTCCCGGAAGGCGGCAGAACCTCCTCTTCTCCGCGACCTACAATGACGAAATAAAGCGCCTCGCGGATGGGCTACTGCATGAGCCTGCCGTCCTGGAGGCCGCGCGGAGGAACACTCCTGCCGAGGCGGTCTCCCAGGTTGTGCATCCGGTTAAGCAGACCCGGAAAAGGGAGCTCCTCTCGCACCTCGTTAAATCCGGCGGCTGGCGCCAGGCCCTCGTTTTCACCCGCACCAAGCACGGCGCGAACAGGCTCGCGGAGCAGCTCTTGAAGGACGGCATAAACTCGACGGCCATCCACGGGAATAAGAGCCAGTCGGCCCGCACCAGGGCCCTTTCCGAGTTCAAGAACGGCTCGGTGAGGGTGCTTGTAGCTACGGACATCGCGGCCAGGGGCCTTGATATAGAGAGCCTCCCGCACGTCGTGAATTACGACCTCCCCAATATCCCCGAAGACTATATACACCGGATCGGCCGGACCGGGCGTGCCGGGGCCGGAGGCACCGCGCTATCGCTCGTCTCCGCCGACGAAAAGGAATATCTCACGAACATACAGCGCCTCCTCGGCCGTAAGATACCCGTAGAGGAGGTGCCGGGTTTTCAGCAGGACGCCTCTGAGCCTTCCGCGCCCAGGGCCGCGGCGCATCAGAGAAGCGCGGGGAATAGCCGTTTCAATAGTCCGGGAGGCTTCAGGAGGCCCTCCCGCCGGGGTTGATTACCGGGCTTGAATCGGATTTATCTTATAGCCCCCGCCTTTAGTGGCGGGGGCTTTTTTTATTTAGCAGGCTGCTGAAAAAAAACAATCTGCTTCATCATCTTCAAAATTCGCATGGCGGCGTACAAAAAAGTAAGCCTCATGCCTCATTTTTCGACTCTTGCATCTTGAGCTTTTTGAGAGCTTCGGATTGCACCAAGGGGCTGCATCTGAACCCGCGTTCCCGTTTTTTTGCCGAGTTATCTATCGGTACAGTATGCCGGGCGGGCCGTCCGGAGGCGAGGGCCTCTCGTGAGGCGGGGTGGGGTCGAAGGAGAAGGGGAGTTCGGGCCTCCTTCCGTTTGACGGCTCCTCTATGGCGAGCGTGCCGCGAAGGCGCGTAAGCTCGTCGAACCTGAGGGCATTCAGCCTTTTGACACCCTCTCTCAGATACTCTTCTTTTTCGCCCCGCACCCCTTCAAGCCGGGCTTCGACCATGCCAAGCACCCGGTTGGTGTAGGCGTCTACAATCCCGTGCACCCGCTCGAGCCTGCTTCTCCCTGGCCGCTCCGTAATACGGACGGTCCTTAGCTCTGAGACGGCCCGTTCCTTCTCGGCGGGCGAGACTTCCGGCAGGCCAGCTCCGCCCATTAATATGTTTGCTTCTTTATGGAAATTCTCTACAATGTTAAATGCGGTAGAGACCGCGTCTCTCTGGGCCCACACGGGTGAGGGGAGGAGTAGAAAGATAAGGAATAGGAGCGCCCTGGCCATGACAAAGTATATACAGCTGCTGCCGGGGCTGTCAATGGAGCATGACTGATAATACGGGTAACAGGCTTTTCATAATAGACGGAAGCTCGATAATGTACCGGGCCTTCCACGCCATCCCTTCCACCTTCACCAATTCCAAGGGGCTCCCGACGAACGCGGTATACGGTTTTACGCAGTCGCTCCGGAAGATACTAAACGACTTCAAACCAGAGTACATTGTGATAGCGTTCGACGTAAAGGGCCCCTCGTTCAGGCACGGGCTCATGCCTGGTTACAAGGCCGAGAGGCCCCCCATGCCCGACAGCCTCTCCCTCCAGGTCCCGTATGTGAAGCAGATGGCCAGGGCATTGAACATACGGTCTATCGAGATGGCCTCCTTCGAGGCGGACGACGTCATAGCCACCCTGGTAAAAAAGTTCGAGGCAGCGGGCGTGAAGCTCGCAATCATAACGGGCGACAAGGACATGTACCAGCTCGTCGACGACAATACCGTGATACTCGACTACATGACAGGGAAGGAGTACGGCCCCTCTGAGGTCAGGGATAAGTTCGGGGTCGGCCCGGAGCGGATAAGGGACCTCCTGGCCCTTTCCGGTGACGCTACCGACAGCGTACCGGGCGTACCGGGCGTTGGCATCAAAACCGCAGCCAAGCTCATAAACGAATTCGGCTCTGTTGATGGGATTTATGAAAATATAGAGAGTATTTCCAAACCTAAATTAAAGGAAAACCTCATATCTAACAGGGAGCAGGCCTCGCTCTCGCTCCAGATCGTGACGCTCAATCCCGATGTCCCTCTTGAATGCGAGCTTGAGGAATTGAGATACTCGGGGCCTGACTATGCCGCCCTCGGCCCGCTCCTTTCAGAGCTCGAATTCAGGAAGCTCATAAGCGAGATGATGCCCGAGGCGCCGAGGCCCGTGGAGGAGGGTGGAGACTATTCTGCCGTGCTAGACAAGGAGGGGCTCTCAGGGCTCGCATCCGAGCTCTCGGCACTTAAGAAGGTATCAATCACGCTGTCGCTTACGGAGGAGGGCTTTAACGGAAAACTCAAGGGGGCCGCTTTCGGCCTGGGTCGGAAAAAGGGCAGGTTCGTGCCGGTCGTCTCCGGCCATATTGCCCCCGCCGAGCTTGTGGCGGCGATAAGGCCCCTTATGGAGGACGCGGAAATAGCGAAGCATACGGACAGCTCCAAGGCTCTTTACCTCTTCCTTGGCAGGATGGGCGTGGAGGCGAGGGGGGTCGGCATGGACGTCTCTCTTGCCTCATATCTCGTAAACCCCTCGAAGCCCGACCACACGGTTCCTGCCCTCGGCTATGAGCTCCTGGGACTTTCTACAGAGGAGCTTAGGGACGGGGCCGATTTTGAGACCGAAGCGCTCACAGAATGCAAAAAAGCCTGCAGTATACTGGATATTTCGGAAATACTTAAGAAAGAGCTTGAGGATAATGGTCTCTGGCCGCTATATAAGGATCTTGAGCTCCCCCTCTCCCGTGTCCTTGCGGAAATGGAGGCTGCAGGTATAAAGCTCGACAGGGAGAAGCTCATCTTTCTCTCAAAGGAGATGGAAAAGGAGCTCGCTTCGATCGAAAGGGAGATATACGCGGCTTCCGGGACCGAGTTCAACATAAACTCCCCGAAGCAGCTCTCGGAAGTGCTTTTCACCACGCTCGGGCTAAGGCCCTCGAAGAAGACCAAGACCGGGTACTCGACCGACGAGGAGGTCCTGACGCAGCTCGCCGTGGAGCACGAGGTCCCGAGGCTCATAATCGGCTTCAGGCAGCTCTCGAAATTGAAGTCCACGTACGTCGACGCCCTCGCTGAGATCGTAAACCCGGAGACCGGCCGCATACACACTACCTACAACCAGACGGTCACGGCCACGGGCCGCCTTTCGAGCTCAAGGCCGAACCTGCAGAATATCCCCATAAGGGGCGAGATGGCCGGGCGCGTGAGGGAGGCCTTCGTCGCGGAGGACGGATTTTCGTTCATCTGCGCCGACTACTCGCAGATAGAGCTCCGGATAGTCGCTCACCTCTCCGAAGACCCGATACTCATGGACGCCTTTTTGAAAGACGAGGACGTGCATACGAGGACCGCAAGCGAGATATTCGGCACCATGCCCGGACTCGTTACCACGGAGATGAGGAGGAGGGCCAAAGCCATAAACTTCGGCATAATCTACGGCATGGGCCCCTGGGGCCTCTCTACCGAGCTCGGGATATCGATGAAGGAGGCGACCGACTACATAAACATGTACTTCGACCGCTACAGGCTGGTAAAGGAGTTTATAGATAGGACAATAATCGAAGCCGTCCGGAACGGCTTTACGCGGACCATATTCGGAAGGCGCCGCTTTATCCCGGAGCTTAAGAGCCCGGTTGAGGCTACGGTAAGGCTCGGGAACAGGCTGGCGATCAATACCCCCATACAGGGCTCGGCAGCCGACATGATAAAGGCCGCGATGATAAGGATATCCTCGCGGCTCAAGGAGAGCGGCTCTCGCACGCGCATGCTCCTCCAGATACACGACGAGCTCATCTTCGAAGCGCCTGAGGGCGAGCTTCCGGCCATGAGGGAGCTTATAAGGGAGGAGATGGAAGGCGTCCTTGAGCTCAAGGTGCCTGTAAGGGTGAACATAGAATGCGGCCCGGACTGGAGGAGTGTCGAGTAGTTCCGCCTTATTTCCCTTGGCAACATCTAAAATTGCTATTTTCCCCGGACTCTGCGCGAGGACGTGAATAAAAATGCTCACATATATATACGCTCCGCTTTTTATTCCCGCCCTTGCTTGATTGCGGGAAAAATCCCCTTTTAGAGGTTGCCCCATATAAAAAGCTCTTGACCTTGGATTTCATTAAAGATACTATTTATAATATAAAAAGTGTAACCATTGGATTCCACCCTCTTTAGACGAACTCACTACAAGCGATCGAGTCTGCCAGGATGAACGATTCAAAGAAGCCGTATACTACCGGCGAAATAGCCTCATTTTGCCATGTAACCATCAATGCGGTAAAGAAATGGATTGCGTCCGGGAAGCTCGTCGCGTTCAGGACGCCCGGCGGCCATTTCCGCGTAAACCGGGGCGATTTCATGGATTTCCTCGAGAAATTCAAGCTCGAGGTGAAAGAGGAGATGTTCCCGGAAAGGAAAAAGATCCTCATCATAGACGACGAAAAGGAAGTCGTAGAGTTCATAAAAGGCGCGCTCGTCGCCATGGGTGACGGTTTTTCGATCGAGACAGCCGGCGACGGCTATGAGGCCCTGATAAAAGTAGGGGACTTCAAGCCCGAGCTCCTTGTCCTCGATATAAGGATGCCCAAGATAGACGGCTTCGAGGTCTGCAGGCGCATAAAGCAGGACGCAAACACCAGCAGGATAAAGATCCTCGCCGTTACGGCGTACGGCAAGGAGGATATGGAGCGGATAATCCAGTGCGGGGCCGACAACTGCCTTTCCAAGCCTTTGAAGCTCAAGGACTTCCAGAAGAACGTTCAAAGGCTGCTTAAGTAAGGTCTGCCGCCGGTAGCTTTGCCGGGCTGCTTCCGCAAGGCGAGTCGATGAAATCACCTCTCAGAAGCCTCTCCATTTTCCAGAAGTCCATAATCGCGCTAACGATAATCTTCGCAGCCGCGGCTTTCGAGTACAATTCGTTCCTCGTGAAGTCCCGGAAGCTGGAGCTATACGACACCCTCCAGACCGAGGTGGGTTCGGCGAGGTCTTCCATCTTCAGGCTGCAGCACCATCTGGAGATGATCGTGGTCGCCTGGGGGCTGGAGTACGGCTCCGTTGACATGCTGAGGGCAGGCATGGACCATACCGCCGACAGCCTCGAAGCCGTGGTGGCGGACCCGGCGTACGCCGGGGTCCTCAAAGAGGAAGGGATGCTTGCCGAATCCGTCCGCGCCGTCCTGAACGATATCTCGACGATAAGGGCGGAGCTCCGGAGGCTCAATGAGGCCATGTCAAGGGAGGAGATGATACTCCTGCATAACTCCGTTGACACGAATACGGTCCTCGCCGCGGAGAAGGCCGAAAGGCTCCTGTCGTACATATCGCTCAGGAAGCAGGCTGTCTTCCAGGAGTTCAAGTCCCTGGCGCTCAAAAGCTTCGCCGGGTTCGCGGCATTCGCGCTCGTAGCGGCCCTTATACTCTACGGGAGGGTCTTTCACCCCACGCGGAAGGCGGTCCTGACGGCCAGGCGCATTCTCGCCGGAGAGGCCGATGCGCGGTTCGACTCGGACGACAGGAGCGAAACCGGAAGGCTCTGCGGAAAGCTCAACCAGATACTCGAATACCTGGGCAAGGAGAAGGCGTTCAAGGACTCCGAATGCCTGAGATTGAGGTCCGCGCTCGTCGAGTCCTCGGGACAGATATCCGCAATCGGCTCGGTCATCTCCTTTGCGGGCAGGACCCTTTCCGAGTCGGAGGTCTTCGACGCGGCCTTAAGGGAGGTCGTCTTGAGGACCGGGGCCGCAGGAGCGGCGGTCTACATGCTCGAAGGCGGGGGCGAATTGAGGCTTAAGTCCGTTTCCGGGATCCCCGAAGGCATGGCGGCCCGCCTTGAGGACATATCACTCAAGGGCTGGGTGGGCGGCTCGGCAAAAGTCTTTGACCGCAATTCGCCCTCTACGGACTTTTCCGGGGCTTTTTCCGGGCCCGGGGCGGAGCTTGTGGCAGCGGCGCCCCTCGTCTACGACCAGGAGGCGGCAGGGCTCCTGATTGCGGTCTACGGCGACAGGACAGGTTACTCGGACGAGCATCTTGCTTTTCTTGAGGCGACGGCATCGGCAATTGCCGTCATCTCCGGTCATTCGGCCCTTTTCAAGAACGAGCGCGCATCGAGGATGCTCCTTGAGCGCCTCATCGGGCAGCTGCCGCTCGGGCTCGCCGTCTTCGGCCTCGACGGGAAATGCGTTATCATGAACGGCAGGGCAAAACTAATGCTGGGCGTGAGCGCCGGTTTCGAAGCCACGGCGTATTCAGTGCTGGAGGACCAGGTGCTCCAGTCCCAGGGCATGGTCACCGCCATAAACAAATCATACGACGGTTATTCGACCGAGTTCATAATAAACTACAGCCCTATCTCGGCAAGGGAGCTGGGGCTCAGTGCGCCGGGGAGGAGACTCCGGATAAGGAGCTTTCCCGTTTACGGCTCAGGCGGGGAGGTCTCGAACCTGGCGCTCATTTACGAGGACATGACCGAGTCAGAGACGGTCCAGTCCGGCGGGACGGACCGATGAAGAAACTCTTCAGTAGCCTTTCCATATCAAACAAGCTGGCTGTCGTCTTCCTTTTCCTCCTCTTCATGATGGGAGTGGGCGGCCTCGTCGGCCTCTACAACGCCGATCAGCTCGCCAAGGTCACGGAGAGCCTTTACATAGACTCGTTCAAGAGGGGCGAGACGCTCTCATCCGTCGAGAACGAGTTCCTTTCAGCCAGGCAGGAGGTCTTCCTGCACACGATCATCACCGACAGCTCGTCGAAGCTCTATCTTGAAGGCTCGATAGACGACCGCATGAGGAGGATAGACAGGCTCCTTGCCGAGTACAAGGCCATGGGCATCGCTTCCGGCCGGGACAGGACCTATGACGAGCTCATCGAGAACCTCAGGATGTATACGGCCGTGCACGAGAGGGTCGAGGAAATATCCAGGGCAGGAAACAGGGACGCTGCCCTGAACCTCATAAGGAGCGAGGGTAACAGGGTCTTCACGGCCTCCCTCAGCTCCCTCAAGGAGCTTATCAAGGAGGAGAAGGATACTGCCTTTACCGCCTACAGGGAGAGCGGTTTTTTCGCCAAGGTCATAATACTCGTGACCCTGGCGTTCACGCTCCTTGCGATAGTATTCGCGGGCGGGCTGTGGCTGATACTCACGCGCTCCATCGTAAAGCCCATCCTGGCGATAGAGGAATCCGCCCGGAAGATAGGCCAGGGGAGCCTCTCCGAGCGGGCGCCGGTCGCCGCCGAGGACGAGATAGGGAACCTCGCCGTAGAATTCAACAGGATGGCCGGGAACCTGCAGGACTACTATACGAGACTCGAGCACAAGGTCGAGGAGAGGACCGAGGAGCTGAAGCTCGCTAACCAGGAGCTTTCGAGTAACAAGATATCCCTCGAGTTCGCGAACATGGAGCTCAGGGAGGCGAACAGGATGAAGAGCCAGTTCCTCGCGAACGTAAGCCACGAGCTCCGCACGCCCCTCAATTCCATAATAGGGTTCTCCGAGCTCCTCCAGGAGAAGGCTTTCGGGGACCTTAACGAGAGGCAGATGCAGTACGTCGAGTACGTCCACTCGAGCGGGAGCCACCTCCTCCAGCTCATCAACAACATACTCGACCTTTCAAAGATCGAGGCGGGAAGGATGGACCTCTCCCTGGAGAGTTTCTCTCTCATGGAGGTCCTGGGCGAGGTCCTCGGCATAATAAGGCCCCTTGCGCACGAGAAGAACATCGCCATAGAGTCCAAATCGGTCCCGGCCTCGCCAAAGCTCCGCGCGGACAAGGCGAAATTCAAGCAGATAATGATGAACCTCCTCTCGAACGCGATCAAGTTTAACGTGCAGGACGGCCGCATAAAGGTGGACTGGGAGATAACCGAGGAGCCCATCGGGCTCCGTATCGAGCGTTACATGACCCTGAGAATAAGCGACACCGGAATAGGGATCAAGGGCGAGGACAAGGGGAAGCTCTTCAAGGAGTTCGAGCAGATTGACTCTTCGTCATCGAAGGAGTACGGCGGAACCGGACTGGGACTCGTGCTTACGAGGAGGCTTGTGGAACTCCATAACGGGACCATTACCGTCGAGAGCGTGCCCGGGAGCGGCTCCACCTTCACCGTGAAGCTCCCGCAAGGGACCGACGAGATAGACGTGCCGGTCCTCACGGCAAGAGCGGCCCCTTCCTCCGGGCTCGATTCCCTTCGGCGCGTCCTCGTGGCGAGTGAAAGCGCTGACATAAACCGCCTCATAGACATATACCTCTCGGCGAGCGGCTACGACGTCTTTACCGCAGTCGACGGGGTGGACCTCCTCAGGAAAGCGCAGGAGGACCGGCCTTTCGCTATTATCATGGGGATCGCCATCCCGAGGAAGGACGGCTGGGAGGTGCTGCGCGAATTGAAGGAGGACCCCGGCACGGCTGGGATACCGGTAGTGATAATCTCTTCCATCGACAACAAGGAGCTAGGTTATTCGCTCGGCGCGGTCGAGTACATGGAGAACGCCGTGAAGAGGGAAAAACTCCTTGAAGCGCTTGACAGGTTACGGCAGTAGGAAGGCTGATGATCGGAGGCCCGGGTGGCTGAGGAACGGAAAATCAAGATACTCCTTGTCGAGGACAACCACATGAACAAGGTCCTCGTAAAGGAGATACTCACGCTTCACGGCTACGAGATAATGGAGGCCGCGAGCGGCACCGAGGCCCTCAAGTCGTTGATGGAGGAGAGGCCCGACCTTATACTCATGGACCTTCACCTCCCCGGCATGGACGGGATAACCGCGACCAGGATAATAAAATCCGACTCCAGGAACAGCTCCATACCTGTCCTGGCCCTTACGGCTTCCGCCATGAGGGGCGAGGAGGGCGAGCTTTTGAACAAGGGCTTTGACGGCTACGTGGCCAAGCCCATAGAGAGAAAGAAGCTCATCGACGCCATAATGTCGAGCATGTCGGACAGGCCCGGTAGTAAGCCCTAACAGGCTGCTGAAAAAGCACGATCTGCTGCGTCGTCTTCAAAATTAGACACTCCGGCGCGCAAGGAAAGTACGCCCCACTCCTCATTTTTCGACTCCTTGCACCTTATGCTTTTGAGCAGCCTGAATGAAATTTTGAGTTTTCAGCAACCTAAATTCTTTTTAGCTTTCGAATCCGGGCAAGCGCCTCCTCCATGCGGCCCATAGCCTCTCTGCCGGGCCCTTTACCGCCGTACCGTTCCCTAAGATATGTTTCGGTTATTTCAGTTACATCAGTCTTCCCCAGCCGGTCTGCGAACTCTCTCGGTGTCTCCCCTGGCGCTTTCGGCATCCCTCTTGAGGATAGGACCTTAAGCATTTCCATGTAATAGCGGGGGACCTTTTGCCCGGCCTTTTCCTTTACGGCCCGGTTGCGTGCGATAAGGACTCCCGAGACGGTGAGGACCAGAGCGAAAAGAGCCGCGAGAACGCCTCTTATGCCGGGCCATTTATCTGGCAAAAAGCCTGCGAGCAGGCCTTTGATCCTGTGTGCCCTTTCCTCGAGGGCAAGGGCGAGGGCGCGCTGGTCGGAAAAGGAAAATTGTATGATGTGCCTGTTCCAATTAAGCCTCAAGAGGTCGAGATACATGAAAAGAGCTCCATGGCGCTCCATCCGCCCCGAGGGGGGCGTGGGGTCGAACTTCATCCAGCCCTGCCCGTCCATATAGGCTTCCACCCAGCTGTGCGCGTCCTGCTGCCGCACGATGAAATAGCCGCCGTACTTGTTCCATTCCCCTTCGAGGTAGCCCGTAGCTATCCGGGCCGGCACGCCGACGGACCTGAGCATCATGGCCATGGCTGTGGCAAAGTGCTCGCACCAGCCCTCTTTCGTGTGGAGGAGGAAGTCCTCGAGGGGTCCCGTTCCTTTGCCCTTCCGCGGCGTTAGCGTATAGGCGTAATTTTTTTGCAGGAACTCTTCGATTGCAAGGGCCTTGCCGAGCGCGCTTGCCCTCCCCTCGGAAGCAGCCCTGGCCAGTTCCGTTATTAAGGGCCCTTCAGGGCTCGATCCAAGGTAGGAGGCGTCAAGATATGTCTCATCCGGGAGCGGGGCCGGCCTTCCGCCCGAGATATCCGACCACACGGTGTATTCGAGCCTGGTGAATGGGATTGAGGGGAGGCGGACATTCCCCGAGTCGTCGGTCCAGATGTTCTGGAACCTGCCCTCGAGCATGTAGGCATTGGGAGCCGCGAAGAGCGCCTCTGTGTCGAGCGGATCGAGCCAGACCTTCTGCTCTATATTCCTCCTCCCGGGGCTTCCGAATGTAAAGACCCCATCTTTGCCCCTTATGAGACGGTTCACGGTTTCGTGCCTGCTCCAGGCTGCGCCGTCAAAGAAATCGAGCGACGCGCCCTTGAAATAGAGCGGCTCATGCGGGCTTTCACCGGCTATCTCAACCCGCATGACAATGGTCGTATCGAGCTGCACCCCGGCAATAGAATCCATCTCCATCCTCTCCGAGAAGCCCGATATGTTGAGGGGCGTCCCGGAACTCGCTTCCAGTATCCCGACCCCCATTCTCGGGATGGAGAAGAATACCGCCAGTGTGAGGGTTATGCAGACCGCGGAGAGCGCGGTTAGCGAGAGGAAGAGAGGGAGGCCGAAAATGTCGTCAGGGGCATCCACCCCCTTGCCTGAGTAATCGATATCCCGCTGCAGGTTCAGGACGACCATGCCCCATATGAGGAACACGATATAAATGGAGAGTATCGCGAAAAAGACGGGACTTACGGTCGAGGCCGCGGCGGCGAGTATCAGGAAGAAAGCCAACGCGAATATGGTCGCGTGGTCCCTTACGTTTCTGAGGGAGAGGAGTTTTAAAACCAGGACCATAGCAAGAAAACGGGTCCCCGAGGCTATGATGTCCCTTGATATGGCGGAATAATCCGCAATGAGGAAAGCGAAGGCCGCGATAGCCGCCGCGTTCCAGAGAAGAGGACTGAGGGCCGCTTTCCTCCTTGCGAGATTGTGGACGATGCCGGCGATAGCTATTATCGAGAGCGACGATATGAACCCGCGGCCGGCAGTATCGACGAGACTTCCGGCCCAGAGCCCGAGAAGCGAGATTATGGATGTGACGGCGAGCGCTTGGAATCTCATGCTGATGTGACCATTAGAGAAGGCGGGCCTTCGACAGGTCCGGGCGATATCAGCGCAAGCTCCTTTAATATCTCTAAAAGATGCGAGCGCCCCGGCCTGGGAGGGATGCTCTTGCCAAGGGTCTTTAGTCCAACCGACCCGCCTGTTTCGATATGGAAGGCCGCCGTAGAAGCGGCCCTGTCCACAAGCTCCTCGAACTCGCCGTCGGTCGCCCCGCGCCGGTTGTCGAATATTATCAACACCCGCTTCCCGGCCTCTCTCTCGAACTCTTTCGTAAGAAGCGCCTCTTTACGGGCCGCCGATTTCCAGTGGATGTGCCGGGCATCATCCGCCAGCCCATATTCCCGGAGCCCATAGAGCTCGCCTCCTGAGCCCCTGTGAGCGCTCCGGCCAGCCCCGGATACGGTTGAGATACCTGAGGCCTTGATGGCAAGAGCGCGGTCAGTGGAGGGGAGGACAAGGAGGCTCTCGTCCTCGCCGCCAGGCTCTGATTTTTCCTTTATAAAGAGTCCGAAAGGGAACCTGGTCGAGACCCTTACGGGGCCGGGCCTTGCAAGCCCCCTTTTCTGGAATACGCAATCAAGGCGAAGCTCCTTCGATTCGCCGGGCTTAAGCCTTACCACGTAGGCCGGGGCCGAAGACAAGCCCCCAGTCCCTGTAACGCTGAAAGAATATGAGGATAAGAGCCTTTTAGTGTTCTCGATCCTTAATGTCATGCAGGCGGGCGAGCCCCTGTATGCGGACTGCGGAAGGGCCCTCGTTACGCGAAGCCCCCTGAGGGTCGCCTCGGACATAAGGCCCGACACTATGATTATCGAGAGCATGGCCGCAACGACAAGGTAGAGGAGGTTATTGCCGGTATTTACGGCGGCGAGGCCGATGACGAGCAGGACCCCGATGAAAGCCTTGCCCTCCCTTGTGACCGAAAGGGACCTCGGGAACTTTAGAAAACGGCAGAGGCCAGCCATCCTACGGGCAGGCCCGGCATTGGCCGGGTAGATGGAGGGTATTGGGCCCAGATTACGCATCAGAGCGGGATTTTTACGGTGCCGACTATTTCTTTAATGAGGGAGAGGCCGGTCTCAATGCCGGTATCGAGTCCCTGCTCGGCAGGTATTATCCTGTGCGCGAAGACCGGGCCGGAGAGAGTTTTTATGTCGTCAGGTATGCAGTAATCCCTGCCCGATGCAAGTGCCAGGGCCTGCGCCGCCCTGTACATGGCCATTGCGGCCCTGGGGCTCACGCCGAGCCTTATTGCGCGGTGGCTCCTTGTGGCGGAGGCAATGGAGAGTATGTAGGTCACGAGGTCTTCGTCCACGCGCACCCTAGATGAGATGGCCTGGAGCGCCTCGACATCATCGGCGTCAAGCACCGGCCCGAGTCCATCGAGGGCCCTGTTCTCGCCCGACGATTTAATTATCGACCTCTCGTGCTCCTCGTCAGGGTAGCCCATCCTGAGGCAAATCATGAACCTGTCGAGCTGCGATTCGGGCAGGGGAAAGGTGCCGGAGAACTCTATAGGGTTTTGGGTCGCAAGCAGCATGAAGGGGGAGGGGAGCGGGTAGGTCGCCCTGTCGACCGAGACCTGCCTTTCGTTCATGGCCTCAAGGAGCGCGCTCTGGGTCTTGGGTGTCGCCCTGTTTATCTCGTCTGCGAGGACTATATTGGCGAAGACCGGCCCGGGCCTGAACTCGAATACTCGGGCCGCCTGGTTGAATACGGTCACGCCGACGATGTCCGAGGGGAGGAGGTCGCTTGTGAACTGTATACGCTGGAAGGAGCAGTCGAGGCTTTTTGCGAGCCCGTGAGCGAGAGTGGATTTCCCGACGCCCGGAACGTCCTCTATGAGGAGATGCCCTTTTGCCAGTAGCGCCGTTATCGCAAGGTCTATCACTGCGGGCTTGCCCCTCACGGCCCTTTCGAGGTTTGCCCTGAGCGCGCCGACCCTGGATGAAGCCTCTCTCAAGTCCATTCCCGTGGTATTCAGCACGGATGAAATCTTAGCAGATACTAGCTTCCCAGTCAAACCGGGAGCCATAAGAGGAGGGTTTAAAAATTCGATAGGCATTTTGGTTGATTTTCAAGGCGCGCGGGCCCGGACGGCCAATTCAGGTTGACAAAAGCCGCATTTTTTCTTATTATTGCCGGAATTTTACCAGTCGATTTGGTTATTTATCCTCAACCACCAGGAACCGAGCAACTTGACGTGAACCGTTTCCAGAGCATCGCCCTTTTCCTCATAGCGGCATTCTTCCTATTGACATCCTTTTATCCTCGGGAGGCCCTTTCTGAGACGGAAAGGCCGTCCGGCAAGGCTAAAGCATCCTCTTCCGAAAGGCTTTCGGCTTCTGAGAGGCTTTCAGCCGGAAGGGGCGGTCTCCCACAGGAGCTGCTTCCGGAAACCGAAAGGGCAGCAGGCCCAGCTTACGAGTCTTCCTTTGAGAAATATCTGGCCGGGAAAACCCCGGGACTCAAGCATTTCGGCTACGCGCTTTTCAGGTCCGATCCATCTTCGTTTCAGCCGTCCGACAATATCCCCGTGAGCCCCGACTATGTCCTCGGCCCGGGCGACGAGCTCCGGATAAGCCTCTGGGGTAAACTCAACGCAGATTACTCGGTTGTCGTGGACCGCGACGGGAAAGTTCACCTCCCTGAGGCCGGCATACTCTTTCTTAACGGCCTGACCTTCAGCGAGGCAAGGGAATTCCTCAAGAAAGAGCTTGCCAGGTACTACCTCCCGTCCGAGGTCAAGATGAACGTGAGCGTCGGCGCGCTCCGTTCTATGCGTATATATGTAGTCGGCAATGCCGAAAGGCCGGGTAGCTACAGCCTTTCCTCCATGTCAACCGTCCTTAACGCGCTCTTTGCGGCCGGCGGGCCGTCCAAGACAGGGTCGATGAGGAAGATAGAGCTTAAGCGGAACGGGACAACCGTCGCCGCGCTGGACCTCTATGACCTCCTCCTTAAAGGAGACAAATCGTCTGACCTCAGGCTCCTTCCGGAGGACGTCGTCTTTATCCCTCATGCAGGGCCGCTGGTGGCCGTGGCGGGCGAGGTCAGGTCTCCGGCCATCTACGAGCTCAAAAACGAATCGAGCGCAAAGGAGCTCTTTGCCCTCGCTGGCGGACTGAACGAGACGGCCATGAAGGGAAGGCTCCGCATAGAAAGGATCATGGAGAGTACCAGGGAGGCCGTGCTTGAGGCGGACCTCTCGGCCTCGGACGCGGCGGACATAGGGGTGCAGCCCGGAGATTTCGTAACTGTTTATCCGGTAATAGCCGATAAAAAGATTGTAAGGCTCGAAGGCGCGGTAGAGAGGGGCGGCGAGTTCGGCATCGGTTCGGGACTCAGTGTTCGCGACCTTATCGCCCTGGCCGGCGGGCCCAGATATTACGCCTATACGGAAGAGGCCGAGCTTACGAGGATAACGCCCGAGCAGACCGGGCCTGAGACGACCAAGATAATGATAAAGCTCGGCAAGGCGCTCGAAGGCGACCCCGAGCACAATATAGAGCTTCGGGAAAACGATTACCTCTTCGTAAGGGCTGTGCCGGAATGGGAGCTTTACAGGACCGTAAAGATAACAGGCGAGGTGAGGTTCCCCGGCACTTACACCATTAAAAAAGGCGAGACCGCATCGTCGCTCATAGAGCGGGCGGGTGGCTTTACAGGGAAGGCCTATCTCCGCGGCGCGGTCTTCACGAGGGAATCGGTCAGGGAGCTCCAGCAGGTCCAGCTAGACGAGGCGCTCGACAGGCTCGAAAAGGAGATACTCGCGCAGTCCGCGTCCGGCTCGACGGCTTCAGGGGGGGCGAATCCGACCTAGTGCTTGAGGAAGGCGACAGCCTCCACATCCCGGAGCGCGCCGCGCATGTGCAGGTCCTCGGCGCCGTTTACAACCAGACCGCTTTCGTGCACCGGGCCGACTTCAACGTGAAGGACTATCTCAGGAAGGCCGGAGGCCTTACCAGGAGCGCAGACGGCGACGGGATGTACATATTGAAGGTCGACGGGACCGCGATGAGCAGAAACGACGCAGGGTCCTTTTTAGGCTGGGACCGGGATACGAAGAGATGGACCGGAGGGGGCCTCATGTCAGCGGCCCTCGAGCCCGGTGATGCCATAGTCGTTCCCGAGAAGGTCGACAGGGCAGCGTTCCTCAGGGACTTCAAGGACATTACGCAGATATTGTACCAGATTGCCGTGACCGCAGGCGTCCTTATCGTCGCGTTTTGATCTTGCTCTTGAGCGCCGGACCCGCCCTGGGCCCGGACTGCGCACACAACACCTGGAGAGGAACCGGATGCTGAGGGAAAACACCAAGATCATCTCCGGCGGCCTTAAGACCGCTGACCTTGCCATCACCGCCCTTTCGTTCCTGGCAGCCTACGCAATACGGGATTCCATCCCGGAACTCCCGGTTTTGAGGCCTTTCTCCGAATACTCGTTCCTCCTGATATTCATACTGCCGCTCTGGGCGGGGCTCCTCAGGTACTACGGGGCCTATGGAACGATGAGGACCAAGAGCCTTACGCAGACGCTCATTCCCGTGCTTAAAGGCTCATCTGCGGCAGTGATAGTACTCATGACACTTCTTTACGCCTTCAAGCTGGAATACGTGAGCAGGGCCCTTATCATAATCTTCTTCGTGTTGAACTCAACGCTTCTCCTGGCCTTCAAGGCGGCAGTCCTCTACCTTACGCGTTACCTGAGGAAAAAAGGCTACAACTTCAGGACCATGATAATAGTGGGCACCGGGAGGAGGGCCCTGGAATTCGCTGGTTTTATCGAGGAGAGGAAACAGTGGGGCGTACATGTGCTCGGGTTCGTGAGCGTGGGGAAGAACGACGAGCCGGGGCCCGCGCCAGCCCCGGAGCGCGTACTCGGGGAGGTCGAGGACCTTGAGCGGCTGATAACCACCGTGCAGGTCGACGAGGTCGTCTTCGTCGTCACGAGGAAGCTCCTCGACAGGATAGAGGGGCCGGTCATGGCCTGCGAGCAGGTTGGCATAAAGGCGAGCATAGTGATGGACCTGTATCGACACGAGATAGCCACTATGGAGATGGGCGATCTGGCGGGCAGGCCGGTCATGACCTTCAACCCTGTCGCAATGCACGAGCAAGGAGTGCTTCTTAAAAGGGCGCTCGATCTGGTCTTTTCCGCCGTCGTCCTTTTGCTTGTCTCACCTGCATTTCTTTTCGCATCCATCGGGGTCAAGCTGACCTCGCCCGGCCCGGTCTTTTTCAGACAGGAGAGATGCGGGAAGAACGGCAGGCGCTTCAAGGTGCTTAAGTTCCGTACGATGATAGAGGACGCTGACAAGGCGCTGGAATCGCTTAAGCATTTGAACGAGATGAGCGGGCCTGTCTTCAAGTCCCGTAACGACCCCAGGGTCACCCCGTTCGGCAGGTTCCTTCGTAAGTACAGCATAGACGAGCTTCCGCAGTTCGTTAACGTCCTCAAGGGGGACATGAGCATTGTCGGGCCGAGGCCGCCGCTCCCGTCCGAGATAAGCCAATATGACCTGGCCCAGAGGCGGAGGCTTTCTGTAAAGCCTGGCATAACCTGCCTCTGGCAGGTGAACGGCAGGAACAAGATAGGCTTTACGGACTGGGTGAGGCTCGACCTCGAATACATCGACAAATGGAGCTTCTGGCTGGACCTGAAGATCATCCTGAAAACCGTGCCGGCAGTGTTGAGGGGGACCGGCATATAGGACGGGTGCGTAAAGAAAATATTCCGCGGTCTCGTCCAATGCGATTGAAAGGAACGGAGTTTTTTTGTTTCGTAGGCTTATTCTTCTTGGCGCTCTTTTTTTTGCCGTATTCGGGTTTTCATTGCCTCCTGACGCACGTGCAGGGAGCTCGGTAAATATACCGGTCGATAGCTGGATATACCAAGACCTCGAGCGCCTGGAGGTGAAGGGGGTAATAGAGAGCGGCATACTCACAACCAGGCCCTTCACCAGGCAGGAGGGCGCAAGGCTCGCGGAGGAAGCCGTCCGGAACCTGAAAAGGGATGGAAGCACAGGTCCGGGGGCGGCAGCGGAACCGATAGCATTTCGTTTGAAGGCAGCCCTCGGCGACAGCGCCGGATCAGGCCCGGACACCTACTTCAAACCGATAGAGCGCGCCTATGCAGGTTTCCTGTATGCGGATGAGAGGCCTTATTTTCCTTCAATCAACAATGACGGGCATGAGTTCCGTGAAGGCGGAAACGCATGGGCCGGGATTTCCGCAAGCGCCGGGCTTCTCGGCTTCACCGCTATAGAGCTGAATCCTGAGTACAGGGCCGGCTCGTCTTCTGAAGTCAAGCTCGTCCGCGGCTACGCAAAGGCGGACTTCGGCCCTATCGAGCTTCTGGCGGGCAAGGAGGCCATGTGGTGGGGCCCCGGCTATCACGGGAGCCTCCTACTTACCAACAACGCCGAGCCGCTTGAAATGGTCAAGGCCTCGACCGGACGTCCTGTGCTTCTACCCTGGATATTCAGGAATCTCGGGCCGTTCAGGCCGGCCCTTTTCATTGCAAGACTCGAAGAGGACAGGGACTTTCCCCGTGCGAACCTTCTCGGCATGAGGCTGGATTTCAGGCCGCGCCCGTCGTTCAGGTTCGCGCTTTCGAGGGTCATCATGTTCGGCGGGGAGGGGAGGCGTAGCCTCACCGCCTCGGATTGGGTCAAGGTCTTCTTCGCCTCGGACAGCGCCGAGCACACGAGCTCGCCGATCGACGGCAACCAGCTTATATCGCTCGACGCTTCATACATACACGTTGACAGGGACGGCAGGCTGCCCTGGTCAGGGCTTAAGCTCTACACCGAAATAGGCGCGGAGGACTCATCGGGCAACAGGACCCCCACGGTGAGGGGTTATATCTTCGGCCTTTACGTTGACGAGCCGCTGGGGGTCAAGGACATCGATTTCAGGGCGGAGTACGCCTATAACGCGCACGGCGACAGGTTCCCCTTCGCCCAGTGGTACCGCCACCACGTATACGATTCAGGCTACACGTACAAGGGCCGGGTGATCGGGCACCATATGGGGCCGGACGCCGCCGACCTCTTCCTTCGCGCCCAATACCATTTCCCGGGCGGGGCCGTAATCGGCGCGGAAGCCGACTGGGAACGCTCCCTCATACACGAGAGCGGCGAAACGAAACGGAACTGGCTTGCGGCTGACACAAGCGTGATACTGGGCGAGGGCCTCAGGGTGAGGGGGAGCGCCGGGATTGAGAAGACGGACGGCCCCTCGGGAAGCTACACGAACCCCATTGCCGCCATTGAGATAGAAAGGTATTTCTGAAATGGAAGACAGGCGAGACGAGCTGACGCTTCACGATTACATATCCGTCATTTCAAGGCGGCGGAAGATGATCGGGGCTGTTACGGCCTCCGCCTTCATAATCGCCATAATAGCGAGCCTCCTTCTGCCCAAGCAGTTCGCCTCGACCGCGAGCATCATGCCCCCGCAGGATGATAGCCTTTTGGGCTCCATGGCCGGGCTTTCGCAGGTGCCGGGGGTAGCGGCCCTATCGGGGAGCTTCCTCGGGCTCAAGTCGCCTTCCGACCTCTGGGTAGGCATACTCAAAAGCCAGAGTGTCTCGGACCCGGTAATTGAGCGCTTCGGCCTTCGCGAGCTTTACGGCAGGAAAACGCTCGAAGAGACGAGGCTTGCGCTCACCAAAAGAGTGAGGATCGAAAAGTCGAAGGAGGAGATAATCTCCATAAAGGTCTTCGACAGGTCGCCCGAGCGGGCGGCCCAGATGGCGAACGCCTTTGTCGAGGAGCTCGACAGGGTGCTCGGCCGCTCGGCAATGACCTCGGGCCAGAGGATGAGGGCATTTTCCGAAAAGAGGCTAAAGGAGGCCCGGCAGGAGCTCGAAAGGATAGAGGCCGAGCTCAGGGCCTTCCAGGAGAAGCACAAGACGGTGAACCTCGACAGCCAGTCAAAGGCGATAATCGAGGCCATAGGCACCGTCAAGGGGGAGCTCATGGCAAAGGAGGTCGAGCTCACAACGCTTCTTTCCTTCGCAACCGAGGAGAACCCCATGGCAGGCGTCCTTAAGGCCGAGGTCGAGGGGCTGAGGGGAAAGTTGAGGGAGCTTGAGACAGGCAGGCCCGCTGCACGGGACATATTCATACCCACCGACAACATACCGGGCATATCCTTCAAATACGCCAACCTTTTGAGGGACGCAAAAGTCCAGCAGACTCTATTCGAGCTTCTTACGCAGCAATACGAGATCGCCCGCATACAGGAGGCCAAGGACAGCCCCACCGTCCAGGTGCTCGATATAGCGAAACCATCGGACAAGAAGGCCAGGCCGAAGCGCGCCTTGATAGTAGTCTCGGCCACTGTTTCGGCGTTCGTCTTTTCGCTCTTTGCGGCCTTTTTCGTCGAGTTTATAGAGGCCTCAAGGAAAAGAGGCGAAGCTTTGGTTTCGGGCTCATAAAGGCGCACGATGATTTCCTGGATCAGGTCTTTTTTCTCGAAAAGGAGGGTAGCTTCGAATTTCCTCTGGTCCCTTCTGGGCGAAGGGACCTCGAAAAGCGTTATTTTCATAACGAACGTCCACCTGGCAAGGGTGCTTGGAGTCTCCAATTTCGGCGTCTTCTCGGTTGCCCAGATAATCACCCTTTATCTCTGGGTATTGGCCGATGTCGGCATCGGATTATACGGGATAAGGGAGATCGCCAGGCGCAGGGACGGCGCAGAAGCGATCGCAAACCCGCTTATAACGCTCAGGATAGTCTCCGGGCTGGCCTTCTTCCTGATCTATTCCGCAGTTATTTTCATGATAGAGATGCCGTTTGATGCCAGGCTTGTCTATATGTGCTCCGGCCTGTATCTTCTGACAAACTCGTTTTATCCCGACTGGGTGCTCAAGGGGCTCGAAAAATTCAAGTTCATAGCATTAGGCAGTTTTGTCACTTCCGGTGTTTTTCTGGTCTCCATTTTCCTCTTCGTGAACAGTACCGATGACACCGCCCGGGCCGCGCTGCTATCGTCCCTCTCATTCCTTTTCGGGTCCATGATACTCATTTTGTCGCTCAAACGCATAACAGGCATAAGCTTCAGGCCCTCATTCAATTTCCGCATGTGGTATCATCACGTCAGAGAATCCATTTTTTTCACGATTTCAGGCTTTTTTTATCTCCTGTATATCTTTCTGCCCGTGCTCATACTTCAGTTCCTCCTCAGCTCTTTCGAGGTCGGCCTTTTCTCGGCGCCTTACAGGATAGTCCTTGCCGCGTGCACAGCAGGGTATCTCATTCCGACCGCCTTCTATCCGGTCCTTTCGGAGCATTTCATAAGTGACAAAAACGCCTTCTTCACCACCCAGAGAAGGTTAAGGTCTTTAATGCTGGCGATCGGGGCGCCGATAGGGGCCGCCGGCACTATCTGGGGCTCCGCACTCGTTATGTTCCTTTTCGGCAGCCAGTATGAAGAGAGCGTCGGCATCTTCACGGTCCTCATCTGGCTGGTACCGCTGATCTTTTTAAGATACAGCTATTGCAATGTCTTTTCAGCCGCCGGGCTCCAGAGGCTCCATAACCTCATCACC
>JAIOIE010000005.1 GCA_019912665.1 Deltaproteobacteria bacterium | reverse complement strand
TGAATTGACCCGGCACTGACCTACTTTCGCGCGTAGCACTATCATCGGCCCTGGCTGCTTGACTGCCGTGTTCGGAAAGGGAACGGGTATTTCCAGCCAGGTATGGGCACCGGGAGGCGCTTGTCTCCGCTCTGCACGATGGCCGCGAGGCCACCCACGCAGGGCGAAGTGAATTGGGTTGGTGGAAAGAGATCGCGAGGGATCGAGTGAGGATGAGATCAAGCCGATCGACTGGTTAGTACCGGTAAGCTGAAGACATCACTGTCCTTACACTTCCGGCCTATCAACCTGGTGGTCTACCAGGTGTCTCAAGGGATGACCCTTCTTGGAGTTGGCTTCGCGCTTAGATGCTTTCAGCGCTTATCCAGTCCGAACATAGCTACCCAGCGATGCCGCTAGCGCGACAACTGGCACACCAGAGGTCCGTTCTTTCCAATCCTCTCGTACTAGGAAAGAGTCTCCTCAGTCATCCTGCGCCCACACCAGATAGGGACCGACCTGTCTCACGACGGTCTAAACCCAGCTCACGTACCGCTTTAATGGGCGAACAGACCAACCCTTGGGACCGCCTTCAGCCCCAGGATGCGATGAGCCGACATCGAGGTGCCAAACCACGCCGTCGATATGGACTCTTGGGCGTGATCAGCCTGTTATCCCCGGAGTACCTTTTATCTGATGAGCGATGGCCCTTCCACACGGGACCACCGGATCACTAAGACCTACTTTCGTACCTGCTCGACCTATATGTCTCGCAGTCAAGCACCCTTATACCTTTACGCTCTGCATGCGATTGCCAACCGCATTGAGGGTACCTTTGTACTCCTCCGTTACCTTTTTGGAGGAGACCGCCCCAGTCAAACTGCCCGCCTAACACTGTTCCCACGCCGGATCACGGTCGCAGGTTAGACTCCAAATACGCCAAGAGTGGTATTTCACTGATGACTATTCGGGAGCTGGCGCCCCCGACATCAACGTCTCCCACCTATGCTACACATGACGAACCTAGAGCCAGTATTAGGTTACAGTAAAGGTTCACGGGGTCTTTCCGTCTTGGTGCGGGTATGTGGCATCTTCACCACAGCTACAATTTCGCCGAGTCCCTCGTGGAGACAGTACAGCTGTCGTTACGCTATTCGTGCGGGTCGGAACTTACCCGACAAGGAATTTCGCTACCTTAGGACCGTCATAGTTACGGCCGCCCTTCATTGGCGCTTCGGCTCCCAGCGTCGCCTTGCGGCTAACCAGTCACCTTAACGTTCCAACAGCGGGCAAGCGTCAGTCTCTATACGTCGTCTTTGACGACTTCGCAGAGACCTGTGTTTTTAGTAAACAGTCGCAGCTGTCGTTTTCCTGTGGCCTCCTTGCGGAGGCACCCCTTATCGCTAACTTACGGGGTTAATTTGCCGAGTTCCTTCACGTAGGGTTCTCTCGAGCGCCTGAGGCTATTCGCCTCGCCTTCCTGTGTCAGATTTGGTACGGTCACTGCTCTGCTCCCGCGAAGTTTTTCTTGGACGGACTTCCAGTTGGTTCGCCTCGAAGGCTCCTCTCGGCCCGGAGATTACGCGGACGGATTTTCCTACCCGCCACCCCAAACCAAGAACCGGCATCTAACAGCCGGACAACCTTCTACCCGCCGTCACTCCTCGTTCAACGCTCACAGTGGTGCAGGAATGTTGACCTGCTTCCCATCGACTACGCCTTTCAGCCTCGCCTTAGGGACCGACTAACCCTGGGCGGAATTGCCTTGCCCAGGAAACCTTAGGCTTACGGCGAGAAGGATTCTCACCTTCTTTATCGCTACTCATCCCGGCATAATCACTTGGACCACGTCCAGAGGTCGTTACCGTCCTCCTTCAACCGCTCGTCCAACGCTCCCCTACCAATGCACACTTCTTCGTGTGCAGTCTGGAGCTTCGGCTCCGTGCTTAGTCCCGTTAATTTTCGGCGCAGAGTTGCTCGACTAGTAAGCTATTACGCACTTTTTAAATGATGGCTGCTTCTAAGCCAACATCCTAGCTGTCTGGGCAACCCCACCTCCTTATCTACACTTAGCACGGATTCGGGGCCTTAGCTGCCAATCTGGGCTGTTTCCCTCTCGACCACGAAGCTTATCCCTCGCAGTCTGACTCCCAGGATAATACCCACGGTATTCGGAGTTTGTCTGGGTGGGGTAGGTTATGCACCCCCCCAACCTGAACAGTCGCTCTACCCCCGTGGGAAAACTCCTGAGGCTAGCCCTAAAGCTATTTCGGGGAGAACCAGCTATCTTCAGGTTTGATTGATCTTTTACCCCTAGCCACAAGTCATCCGAGAATTTTTCAACATTCACCGGTTCGGACCTCCACGAACTGTTACATCCGCTTCATCCTGCCCATGGCTAGATCACCTGATTTCGGGTCTGGCGCACACGACTGATATCGCACATTTCGCACTCGCTTTCGCTTCGGCTACGGGCCAAAAACCCTTAACCTCGCCGCCTACGCCAACTCGCCGGGTCATTATGCAAAAGGCACGCCGTCACCCCGTCAATGGGGCTCCGACCGCTGGTAGGTATACGGTTTCAGGTTCTATTTCACTCCCCTAACAGGGGTTCTTTTCACCTTTCGCTCGCGCTACTCTTCACTATCGGTCACCAAGTAGTACTTAGCCTTGCGCGGTGGGCCGCGCTGATTCACGCCCGGTTCCACGGGTCGGGCGCTACTCGAGAACTCCGGCGGAGGTCGACCCCTTTCGACTACAGGGCTTTCACCTTCTTTGGCCAGGCCTTCCAGCCTGCTCGTCTAAAGGTCGACTTGGTAACTCCGTGCCACGTCCGTAATCGTGACCCCGGCTCTCTCAACCCCGAACATGCAACGCTCACGGGCTATCACACATGCTCGGTTTGGGCTCGTCCCTTTTCGATCGCCTCTACTGGGGGAATCGATGTCTCTTTCCTTTCCTGCAGGTACTTAGATGGGTCAGTTCCCTGCGTTCCCTGCCGCACACTATGGATTCATGTGCGGCTCACGAAGCTCTGCCTCGTGTCGTTTCCGAATCTCGGATACCCCCGGATCTTCGACCGCTTGCGTCTACCCGGGGCTTTTCGCAGCTTAGCCACGTCCTTCGTCGGCTCTTGGTGCCTAGGCATCCTCACGTACACCCTTTCTAGCTTGATCTGATTCTCACTCGAGATCCTCAACGATCTCTTTCCACCAACCCAACTTGTCAAAGAGCTCTGCGCTCGCCACACCTTCGGTGCAGCAGCGTGAACGCTTGGTCT
>JAIOIE010000004.1 GCA_019912665.1 Deltaproteobacteria bacterium | reverse complement strand
GGTCGGAACTTACCCGACAAGGAATTTCGCTACCTTAGGACCGTTATAGTTACGGCCGCCGTTTACCGGGGCTTCGATCAAGAGCTTGCACCCCATCACTTAACCTTCCGGCACCGGGCAGGCGTCACACCCTATACGTCGACTTCCAACGTCTTAGCAGAGTGCTGTGTTTTTGATAAACAGTCGCAGCCACCGATTCTCTGCGGCCTTCTTCGGCTTCGCGGGCAAGCCGCTACACCTACCAAAGGCACACCTTCTCCCGAAGTTACGGTGTCAATTTGCCGAGTTCCTTCTCCTGAGTTCTCTCAAGCGCCTGAGAATTTTCATCCTGCCCACCTGTGTCGGTTTGCGGTACGGTCCCGACGGGCTGAAGCTTAGTGGCTTTTCCTGGAAGCAGGGTATCTGCAGCTTCGGGAAGCAAAGCTTCCCTGGTCCCGCGCCTCGGCGTTGGCCCCCCGGATTTCCCTAGGGGTCCCGCCTACACGCTTCACCAGGACGTCCAACACCTGGTCTGCATAACCTTCTCCGTCCCCACATCGCACCCGCCGGCGGTTCCGGAATATTGACCGGATTCCCATCAGCTACGCATCTCTGCCTCGCCTTAGGGGCCGACTCACCCTGCGCCGATGAACGTTGCGCAGGAAACCTTGGGCTTTCGGCGACCGGGCCTTTCACCCGGTTTATCGCTACTCATGTCAGCATTCGCACTTCCCATACCTCCAGCATGCCTCTCGGCACACCTTCGCAGGCGTAGGGAACGCTCCTCTACCACCCATGGATTGCTCCACGGATCCGCAGCTTCGGTTATCGGCTTGAGCCCCGTTACATCTTCCGCGCAGGACGACTCGATCAGTGAGCTATTACGCTTTCTTTAAAGGATGGCTGCTTCTAAGCCAACCTCCTGACTGTCTGTGCCTTCCCACCTCGTTTTCCACTTAGCCGATATTGGGGACCTTAGCTGGCGGTCTGGGTTGTTTCCCTCTTGTCCCCGGACGTTAGCACCCGGGGACTGTCTGCCACGCTCTACTCTTCGGTATTCGGAGTTTGCCATGGTTTGGTAAGCCTATAGCGGCCCCCTAGCCATAACAGTGCTCTACCCCCGAAGGTAATACGTGACGCACTACCTCAATAGTTTTCGAGGAGAACCAGCTATCTCCGGTTTTGTTTAGCCTTTCACCCCTATCCACAGCTCATCCCCGACCTTTTCAACGGGCGTGGGTTCGGCCCTCCAGTGGGTGTTACCCCACCTTCAGCCTGGCCATGGATAGATCAACCGGTTTCGGGTCTACGCCCAGCTACTGAACGCCCTGTTCAGACTCGCTTTCGCTGCGCCTCCGGCACCAAGCCTTAAGCTCGCAACTGAACGTAAGTCGCTGACCCATTATACAAAAGGTACGCCGTCACTCCTTGCGGAGCTCCGACTGTTTGTATGCATGCGGTTTCAGGTTCTATTTCACTCCCCTCCCGGGGTTCTTTTCGCCTTTCCCTCACGGTACTGGTTCACTATCGGTCGATAACGAGTATTTAGCCTTGGAGGATGGTCCCCCCATCTTCAGACAGGATTTCACGTGTCCCGCCCTACTTGGCTCGAGCTCAGTTCCACACACGGGTTTTCGCGTACGGGGCTATCACCCTCTGCGGCCGGCCTTTCCAGGCCATTTCGCTAACGCGCGTGCTAAATCTCGAAGGCTGGTCCCATTTCGCTCGCCACTACTCTGGGAATCTCGGTTGATTTCTGTTCCTCCGGTTACTGAGATGTTTCAGTTCTCCGGGTTCGCTTCTCGCACCCTATGTATTCAGGTGCGGATGACCCAAGAAGGGCCGGGTTTCCCCATTCGGAAATCCGCGGATCAGCGCCCATTTGCCGGCTCCCCGCAGCTTATCGCAGGCTGTCGCGTCCTTCATCGCCTGTTATCGCCAAGGCATCCACCGCATGCACTTATTCGCTTGACCCTATAACTCTGCCGCCTGTTGCCAGGCCTTCGAGCCACAGGGCTTCTCTCATAAGCGCTTGTGCGCGCTTGCCGCCCTTTTCAATACGGCAAGCACACGATGCAATACATAACCCAGTGTGTGCTGGCGCACGGCAGCCAAACAGCGCCACCACGCCTCCAACACACCACCTTCATAATTCCCGAATTTTTAAAGATCAGCCGATCTGGTGCTTCATGAAGAAGCCACAACGGAACGAAGACCTCGTCCTCGCTCTGTTTTGCCCTCTTCCCATGCTGGTGGAGCCAACCGGGATCGAACCGGTGACCTCCTGCTTGCAAAGCAGGCGCTCTCCCAGCTGAGCTATGGCCCCCGTGACCCTCTTTTCATCGCCGCCCCCCCCACGCCCGAGTCGGTAAGTGGTGGGTCTGGATGGATTTGAACCATCGACCCCACGCTTATCAAGCGTGTGCTCTGACCAACTGAGCTACAGACCCTTCCGGGGAAAGCCCTTCGCGGCGAAACAACCGATAGATGGTGGGCACTGCAGGATGGCGCTTCTCTAGAAAGGAGGTGATCCAGCCGCACCTTCCGATACGGCTACCTTGTTACGACTTCACCCCAGTCACGAATCTCACCGTGGTCGGCGCCCCCCTTGCGGTTAGGCGACCGGCTTCTGGTGAAACCCGCTCCCATGGTGTGACGGGCGGTGTGTACAAGACCCGGGAACGTATTCACCGCGACATGCTGATCCGCGATTACTAGCGATTCCGACTTCACGCAGTCGAGTTGCAGACTGCGATCCGGACTACGATCGGCTTTCTGGGATTGGCTCCGCCTCGCGGCTTGGCAACCCTCTGTACCGACCATTGTATTACGTGTGAAGCCCTACCCATAAGGGCCATGAGGACTTGACGTCATCCCCACCTTCCTCCGGTTTGTCACCGGCAGTCTCATTAGAGTGCTCCTTGCGGTAGCAACTAATGACAAGGGTTGCGCTCGTTGCGGGACTTAACCCAACATCTCACGACACGAGCTGACGACAGCCATGCAGCACCTGTGTTCCCGTTCCCTTTCGGGCACCCCCGGATCTCTCCAGGATTCAGGACATGTCAAGGGTAGGTAAGGTTTTTCGCGTTGCATCGAATTAATCCACATAATCCACCGCTTGTGCGGGTCCCCGTCAATTCCTTTGAGTTTTAACCTTGGCCGTACTCCCCAGGCGGTCGACTTCACGCGTTAGCTTCGTTACTGAGAGTGTCAAACCCCCAACAACCAGTCGACATCGTTTAGGGCGTGGACTACCAGGGTATCTAATCCTGTTTGCTCCCCACGCTTTCGTGCATG
>JAIOIE010000003.1 GCA_019912665.1 Deltaproteobacteria bacterium | reverse complement strand
ATCACGGGCAACAACTCTGAGCGTCTGGACACCACAGCCGGCAGCGGCAACGAATACAGCGGCAACGAGATCAGCGGCTTTGGCTACGGTATCGTCTCCTTAGGTATCGGCACGCTGCTCAAGGGCGGTGTCAACGAGTTTCGTCCGTACTACAGCACGGGCACCCAAATCAACCACAACGTGATCTATGATGTCGGCCGTGCCGGTATTGCCGCGGGCTATCAGGACAAGCTGCAGGTTAAGGGCAACCGCATCTACGGTGTGGGCAGCAGCTCAGAAGTTGCGGGCAAGGACGGTGCTGCGGTGCAGGGAGCCCCTGCCGCCGACGATGCCATGGGTATCCTCCTTGGCGGTGTTAACCAGTACAACGTGCAGAACGCCGTGGTCTCGGGCAACGAGATCAGTGGCATCCGTGGCACCTACATGAGCCGCGGCATCGTCATCGAGCAGGTGCGCAACGCCTACCAGTCGGTGTCGGCCTCCGGCGGGATGTACTACGCACCGTCGTCGGCCGAGCGTACGCTGGTGACGGGCAACACGGTCTGGGGTCTGTCACGGGGCAGCACCATGGGCAACCTTGGCGGCATCCACCTTCTGACGGGTCGCAACGGTGCCTCGCTGGAGACGCCGGCTTCTGCCGACTACTTCACGCGTGGAGACACGGTGGCCAACAACACGGTGGTGATGACCGATGACAAGGTGCAGAGCACCAGCAGCATGATTGCCGGTATCGCCGTTCAGCACGGTAACGGTACCGTCGTGGTCAACAACGCCATCGCCATGCTGGGCTCCTCCACGGCCAGCCAGAGTGTCCATGCGGGTTTACTCTACCAGGGCACGATGTTCCGCAACCAGAAGGTTAACACATGGTATCTGGGCAGCGGCGCCCCTGCGGCCCTGGTGTCGAACTACAACGCCTACTATACGCCGCAGAGCTCGGTAGCCTACATGATGGAGATCAGCGCCGGCAGCGAAGTTGTCTGGGAAGGCACGCCGGACGAGTTTCTGACCATGGACCAGTGGCGTAACTGGACGGGTCAGGACATCAGCAGCGTTACGGGCAACTTTGTCAGTGAATTTGAATATCAGGGAGTCGCCCCGGCACAGAAACTGCGCGTGAAGATCACGCCGCAGCCGCCAATCGGCTCTGTTCTTAACGACCGCGGCATCCGTCTGTCATCGGTGAAGACCGACATTGACGGACAGACGCGCGGCGCCGCCGGCCTGGGCTACGACATAGGTGCCGATGAGTTTGACGGCCGGAGCTACGTCAGCGACCTTGAGAGCATCGACATTCTGAGTCCGAAGTCGTACAAGGCCAGCAGCGGCATCACCAGCGATGCCGAGTACATCATGACGGCCGCCCCTGTTGACGTCTCGGCACGCATCCGCAACAACGGCGGACTGCCGCGTACGGGTGCCGACATCCGTGTGCGCATCTGGCTGGAGAGCCCTGTGAGCAACAACAACAACCTGTCGGTGCCGCAGTGGAATGCCAATCCTGTTGTGGACCGTACCTACAAGCTGGATCTTAACAGCGGTGCCAGTGCCGACATTACCTTTGGCATCCAGGGCTTTACGCCGCAGACCTACCAGCAGTTGCCGACCTATGCCGTACCGGGCCGTTTCAGTGCCATGAGCCTGAACGTAACGCCGCGCTACCGCGTAGAAGTTACCACGCCGAATGACCAGAACAATGCCAACAACAGCGTCAGCAAGGTGCTGCGCTTCTTCATCAAGCGTGCGCTTACCAGCATCATCGTCTCTGGCCGCAACGTCGGCACCGTCCTTGATGCCAACTCGACGTCCAACGAAGTTGCCGCCCGCCTTAACAGCGACAGTCTGCTGAAGGGCTTAAACGACCTTGGCTTCTACAACAACCCTGCGGGCATGATGTTCAGCTACGACGTCATGGACCGCTCGGCCTGGGAGCCGCGCGCCGTGGACTACACGATTTACCGTACGCTATTCTGGTCGCACGACCAGAACGGCTTCAGCATCAGCGAGCGTAACGACCTGCGCAACTTTGTAGCAGCCGGCACCTCGCGTGACAAGAAGAACCTGGCCGTAGGCAGTCAGGAGCCCACGCGGAAGCACATCGGCAACAGCATTGCCGCAGACGAGAACTTCGTGCACACGGTGCTGCGCGCCGCCCATCAGGCGCCGGGCACACCGCTGACGCCGAACTATGACGGCAAGAAGATCGTTGGTCGTGGCATCGCCCGCAACACCGAGGAGACCATCAGCAAGACGAGCTATGCCGGTGACGCCTCGCCGCAGCCGGCGCTTGTGAAGCTCTACTCTGACGGCACCACACCGGGCATAGCCCTGGCCTCGTACAGCTACAAAAAAGGTGACCGCAGCACCACCGACTCGATTGCCGGCAGTGCCACCGCCTCGCTGACCTCCAACAGAGTGTTCCTGGGCGTGGACTGGCGTCACTACGGTCGCACGGGTGCCTTCACGGGTGTGGAGCGTGTGCTTCGCGGCGTGATTGACTTCTTTGAAACCAACGGCGGCACGGTAGTGCCTGTGGAACTGCTGAGCTTTGACGCCCGTGGCCGCGGCAGCGATGCCGACGTGTTCTGGTCCACGGCCAGTGAGCAGAATGCCGACCACTTTGCCGTCGAGCGCCGTCGTGCCGACGATGTTACCGCCGGTGACGCCGCCGCCTGGAGCACGGTTGCCACCGTTGCCGCCGCCGGCAGCAGCACCGAGCGTCGTGACTACAGCATTGTGGACCGTGACCTCAGCAGTGGCCTCTACCAGTACCGCCTTGTGAGCGCCGACCGTGACGGCTCGCAGTCGCGCAGCGGCATCGTGGAAGTGCTTATAGGCTCTGACGGCACGCTGCTGAGCATCGAGAGCGTGCAGCCGAACCCCGTGCGGACCACCGCCGTGGTCACGCTGCAGCTTGCCGACGCCGGCACCGCCGACATCGCCGTGGTTGACATGCAGGGCAAGACCGTTGCCAGGCTCTACAGCGGCACCCTGCCGCAGGGCGTCAGCACGGTGGACCTCCCGGCAGCACCGCTGGCCAGCGGCACCTACACCGTGGTAGCCACCGTTAACGGTCAGACTGTCACAACCACCATCAGCATCGTTAAGTAAAACCAACCACGGGGGCTAAG
>JAIOIE010000002.1 GCA_019912665.1 Deltaproteobacteria bacterium | reverse complement strand
AGCAGCAGCGCAAGCTGCTCTTCGCGATACTCGATGCGCACGACGCCGTCGCGGCTCTCCGGCCATGCGAACGTGCCGCGATCCAGTCGCTTGCCCAAAACCCACATGCCCGACTCGTCGGCGACAAGCACCTTGAGCCGGTTGCGGTACCGATTGCAGAACAAGAACAGGTGCCGCGACATCGGGTCCGCGTCGAGGCGATCGCGCACGACGCCGGCGAGCCCGTTGAACGACTTCCTCATGTCCGTCGCGCCGGCGGCGAGGTAGATGCGGCGCCCGCCGAACGTCAGCATGACTCCAGCACCTCGATCAGGCGCCTCAGCTCGTTGCCGTCGAATCCGGCTTGCACCTCGAGCCGGTGCCCCGAACGCAGCTCGACGCTCAGACTGGCCGCCGCCCGTGCCGTCGCCGGTGCCGCAGATGGAAGGACCGCGACCTCCACCAGCCTCGGCGCCGCCTCTCGCCCGCCGTCGTCTTCCGCCAGCCGCCGCCGCCACTGATACAGGGTCCAGGCCGACACCCCGGCGCTCGCTGCGAAGTCGGTCACGCTCATGCCGCTCTCGGACTGACGGTCGAGCATCGCCGCGTACCAGCCAGCCAAGTCCTCGCGCCGCGTCGGGCGCTCCCACGGTGTGTTTCGTCGCATGCCGCCAACATGCAGTCGGCGACCCTGGCGTCCATGGAAGCGCGCGCCGTCAGCTCGGACGCTTACCGGCATCACGCTGCTGCCCGGCGACGAGCACTACCGGCAGAGCGATCACTTCCCGTTCGCCGAGCGCGGGATCCCGGCGCTGTCGATCGGGGACGGGAATTTCGTCGACTACCACCTCGTCACGGACGATGCCGGGGCCGTCGATGGCAGGCGCGTGCAGGCGGCGATGAGGGTGGCGGCAGAACTGGGGAGGCGCGTGGCGATGGACGGGCAGGAGCCGCAAGCCAGGCAGGCGCAGGCGGGATGGTAGGTGCGGATGGCTCGCGCCCGGGGTTACTCGGGGTTACTCCAGGGCATTACAGGTTTGCGACCGTGAACAATTCGGGACGGTGGACACTACAAGTATATTCTCTTGATGGCGTCGGCCTCGCCAATTGCAATATGCTGCAGAGAAGGCGTCACGTAGAACACTATGCGATTGTCTGCTCCGTAGTCCACAACAAGCCACCGGGTCAGACGTCCCCCGCACCACTCTCGGAACACCCCCAGCCTCCCACCGCCGCCAATCCCGCCGTGCTTCACTACGGCCATGACGACCGCGTCGATTTCGCGACTCTCTCTGTCACTAACCAGCCCAACTCCGTCGTCAGCTAGCAGACGCTGTGAGTACGCTACGCGGGGAGTTCCACCACGTGCGTCTCGAGTAGTGGAAATTATCACGCCCGGCTCAGAGAGTCCGGCACTCGTCGCGTCCGAAATGCTGGTCAGTACTTCTGCGATGTATCCTACTGCCAGGCCTCCATCCCACCAGACGCGATCACCAAGTCGGATAGGCTCTCCAGACGGGTAGTTCACGACAGCTCCGTTACGGGGAATCAGCGACCACCGCCAAGCGAAGGGCCCCTGCTTGGCGACGGCGGGCCCCCGGGCTGTGTATTCGGCCGGGGATTCAGTGTATTATCATCAGCCCCGGAGAAGTTCCAGAAACACAAGCACGTCACAGGGTCTTGACTCATGGTCCAGTACTTCACGTGATCGACTCCTACGTGAGCCCCCCTAACTCGAGAGGATCCCGGCGCGATCTCGTAGATCACCGTACCTTTCGGTGGCGTGCACTCCTTGCA
>JAIOIE010000001.1 GCA_019912665.1 Deltaproteobacteria bacterium | reverse complement strand
CAAGATCTTCAATCGGTACAAGGAGAGCGGTTTCGAGTCGCTGAGCGACCGCTCCAGACGGCCGGTTCGTTACGCCAACCAGCTGCCGCCACAGCTCGAGGGCCTGATCGTCAGCCTCAAGCGCGAGAAGCCCCATTGGGGGGCCCGCAAGATCCGCGAGCTGCTCGTACGTCGACTCGATGGCGACGTGCGCATCCCGGCCAAAAGCACCATCCACGCGGTCTTGCATCGCAACGGGCTGGTCAAGGGCGTGCTGCGCAGACGCCACCGGGCCGTCGGCACACGCCTGTCGCCCGGAGCGGCGCCCAACGACCTGTGGTGCGTGGACTTCAAGGGCGAGTTCAGGCTGGGCAATGGCCAGTACTGCTACCCCCTGACCGCCACCGACCACGCCTCGCGCTTCCTGCTCATGTGCGAAGCCCTGGAATCGACCCGTGAGGCCACCGCCATTACCGCCTTCGAGCAGCTCTTCCTCGAGCGCGGCCTGCCGGCATCGATTCGCTCCGACAACGGCGTGCCCTTCGCAAGCCCCAATAGCCTGTTCAACCTCTCCAAGCTATCGGTCTGGTGGCTGCGCCTGGGGATCGCCATCGAGCGCATCCAGCCGGGACAGCCGCAGCAAAACGGCCGTCATGAGCGCATGCACCTGACGTTGAAGAGGGAAACCACGCGGCCGCCGGAAATGAACACCCTGCAGCAGCAGGCGCGATTCGATTCCTTCATCGAGGAATTCAACCAGGAACGCCCGCACGAGGCCTTGGCCATGAAAACCCCGGGCCAGGTCTACACCCCCTCGCCGCGGGCCTACAACGGCCTGCCCGAGCTCACCTACCCGCTGCACGACCGCGACGTCATCGTCACCGCCTGCGGTCGAATCTGCCTGCACCGCAAGCGGGTAAACCTCTCACACGTCTTCGCCGGCCAGCGCGTCGGCATCAAGGAAGTCGACGAAGGCATCTGGATCGTAAGCTTCATGCATTACGATCTCGGCTTCATCGACTTGGAGCAGAAAACCCTGCAACCCGTGGACAACCCGTTTCGGATCGGGCTGTCACCCATGTGTTAGGTACGGCCTGTCACCTATGTGATCAGGCCGTACC